>DATLLK010000344.1:0-2404 GCA_035537895.1 Planctomycetota bacterium | reverse complement strand
CCGACCCAGCCGCACTGCGTCTGGCGGAGCGCGCCCTCCTCGTAGCCCATGTGACCCATGAAGTCCCAGTTGACGCGGGCGGAGTAGGCGAGGTTGTCGCTCGTCGTGCCGTCGAGCACGTTGCGGTGGTAGATCCCGTCGCCGTTGGTGACGGTCGCCATGTAGCTCAGGCCGCCGTCGCAGCCGAGCACGCCGTGGACCATGAAGCCGTAGTCGTAGTTGCGGTCCTCCCAGCCCGGCATGCTCGCGCCGATCTCGGCGGAGGCGAGCGAGACGTCCACGAACTGCTGCAGCTCGGGCTCCGTCATGAGCTGGCGCGTGGTCGCCGTGCGGATCAGGCCCATGCGGAACGAAGCCGCCGGCGCCGCCTCGTACTCGATCCACGCCTCGCGCAGGACGTCCTCCTCGACGTCGAGCTCGTTGATCGGCCCGCTCTCGAAGCCGTTCGACTCGAGGCGGCGGCCGAGCTTCCGCCTGCGGAACTCGCCCTCGTGGCCGAACTCGAGCTTCGCGTAGTAGTGCACGTCGCACGTCGCGTCGCCGGAGAAGCGCAGCGTCGCGCGCGGGAGCGAGAAGCCGGAGAGGTCGCCGCCCGGGGACGGCTCCCACTCCTTGTCGTCCCAGTCGAAGTACTCGTAGCGGGCCTGCAGCGTCAGGTTGATCTTCAGCAGGAACGTCCCGCCGCGGATCCAGAAGCCGCCGTCGTAGCCGGCCTGGCCGGGACCGCCGACCAGCGAGGCGTCGGCCGTGCCCGAGGCGAGGTAGGCGTCGACCGCCGACTGGATCTCGCGCGTGGAGGGCGCGGACTGGGCCACGAGCTGCTGCTCGACGCGCGCCACGCGCGAATCGAGCGAATCGGCGAGCGCGGGGGCCGCGCCGGCGCAAGCGGCGACGACGGCCGCGACGATCAGGTGACGCATCAAAACCCTCCTGCGGGCCGCCGAGGGCGAGCCCGGACCACGAAAGCCACCCTCCCAGGCGGCTGCCAATAACCCCGGGAGGTTACCCGGTCACTGCTCCGGCGGACCACAAAATAGGGACTATGGGCCAGAGCCCCCCGGTCAGTCCCCAAGTCGGATCCTGCGGTCGAACGTGAGGGTCCGGTCCACCCGCGCGTCGAGGGTCTCGAGCACCGTGAGGACGTCAGGAATGGGGCGTCCCCGGTACACCTCCTTGCCTCCGCACCGGACGACGACGTCCTCGCCGACGCGGACCAACC
The DNA here is from genome assembly GCA_035537895.1 of Planctomycetota bacterium. Taxonomy (GTDB): domain Bacteria; phylum Planctomycetota; class PLA2; order PLA2; family JAEUHO01; genus DATLLK01. The sequence goes on along the minus strand of DATLLK010000344.1, from coordinate 1,185 downwards.
GCTCGTCGAGCCAGATCGTGTAGTCCCGGCAGTCACCTCCGGAGACCGACAGGTCGAACTCGTTCCCCTTGCGGCTCGCGACGGCCAGCGCCTGATCGGCCGGGCGGTCGCAGCGCAGCCAGTAGAAGTCGATCTTCGGGTACCGGCCCACCTTCCGGTCCAGGTCGTCGTCGGGAAGCGGGTAGGGCGCCTCGGCCTGCTCCCAGACGATCTTCGTGGGGAGTGCACTCCGTCGCTGCCCTGCGATCCACTTGAGGAGCTTCGAGGGCTCCCCTGGCGGCATGGCATGCCCGAGCTCGGGGTAGGTCCGGAACTCGAGCAGGGCGTACCCCTCCGGTTCCTTCTCCTTCCACTCGAGCAGGCGGTCCCACGCGTAGAGGTAGGTCCCCGGCATGCAGTTGCGGTCCTCGAGCCCGGCGAACCAGTACATCGCGAGGTTGCGGACGTTGGGCACGAACCCGTGCTGGAGCGTCTGGACGTCCTCCTTGCGAGGGACCTGGCTCTTCGGCGCCGCCATGAGGACCCCGGCGCACGGGGCCGCGCCCGCGAGCAGGTCGGGATGGCGACCCGCGAGGAACCATGAGCCCGTTCCCCCCATGCTGAAACCCATCGCGAAGACGCGGTCGGGGTCGACCTCGTCCCGGACCTTGGCGGCTTCGATGAGCGAGAGCGCGAAGCGCTCGCCGTGCACCGTGTTCCACGTGTCGTGGACGAGGCGGATGCCTTGCGGATAGAGCCCGAGGCAGCCGGGCAGGCTCCACTTGCCCGCGGCCTCGCCGGCGCTCCCCGACCCCTCGCCGCCACCGTGCAGCCCGAGGACGAGCCCCGCCTTGCGACCGCCCTTGCCGTGGCGGATCCACGTCGCGCGTCCGTAGGGCGTCGAGATCTCCTCGTCGGCCTTCGGCCACTCCTTGCGGAGGGCCTTCCACAGCAGGTCCGCGACCTCGTCCTTCGCGCCCTCGGGGATCGGGCCCAGGGCCTTCGCGCGCGCGAGGAGATCGGCGCGGATCGTGGGATCCCATGCCTCGAACGCGGTCTTCGGCCGCGCCTTGGCCCACGCGGCGGCGAGCGCCTCGACGGCCTTGCGGTCGATCGGGCCGGCGGCAGGCGCCGCGGCGGGTCCCGCGGTGAGGAGCAGGAGCGCGAGAGCCAGCGTGCCGGGGCGCAGGAGGGCGGGGCGGCTTC
>DATLLK010000343.1:0-2828 GCA_035537895.1 Planctomycetota bacterium | reverse complement strand
TCGTGACCGTCACGCGCCTGACGTCGAACCTCGCGTCGGTCACGGAGGGCGGGCCGGTGCGCCTGCGGCTGGCGCCCTCGGGCCCCGCGATCGACGGGAGCGCCACGCTCGTCGTGAACCTCGAGGCCGCGGCGCTCGCGTTCGACAAGGGGCTCGCGCTCGCGCCGGGCGAGACGATGAAGGGCCGCATCACGGCGACGGCCACGGGCGCCGCGACGGCCACGGGCTCCTCGTGGGACATCCGGATGGCAGGCCGCGACCTGCTGCTCCCGCGCACGTCGGGCCCCGGCACCCTCGACGGCCAGGTCATCGTGCGCACGGACGACGCGACGCGGACGACGACCGTCGAGCGCGCGACGTTCAAGGGCTACGGCCTCGACGTCGTGGCGAGCGCGACGCTCGGCCCCCGTCCCGACGGGTCCACGGACCTGCGCACGGCCACCCTCTCGGCCGGCGGCGACCTGACGAGCGCGCGTCCGCTGCTCGGGCCCGCGCTCGGCCTCTCGCCCGAGGTCACGCTCGCCGGGACGTTCAAGAGCGACGCGACCGTCAAGGCGTCCGATCCGGGTCGCTCGGTCGAGGGCCGCACGACGATCCAGCGCTTCCGCTACCGCGGGGCGGTCGACCCCGCGACGGGGCATGCGACGTCGTTCGACGAAGCCGCGGTCACGCTCGAGCACCGCGTCGTCCTCGACGCCGAGCCGGGCCTCGTCCGCGTCGAGCGCCTGACCCTCGTGTCGGACGCGGTCTCCGCCGACGTGAAGGGCACGGTCCGGGAAGCGGGCGGCGCGAGCGAGCTGAATCTCAAGGGCACCCTCCAGAGCGAGGCCTCCGTCCTCGCCGAGCGCCTGCGCCGTCTCCTCGGTCCCGGCTACGAGGACGCCTCGGGCGAGGGCCGCGTCGAGGGCTCCTTCGACCTCGCCGGCTCGACGGCGAACGACGGGCGCGACCTGCGCGTGGACGGCAACCTCGCGTTCCGGCGCTTTTCGAGCGGCGGGATGACGCTCGAGGACGGCCGCCTCGTCGCGACGAGGAAGGACCCGGGCTCGCCGCTGCGCCTGACCGTCGTCTCCCGCGTGAACGGCGGCACGCTCGACGCGTCGGGGAACGCCCGCCTCGGGCAGGCGGGCATCCCCTGGGACGCGAAGGTCACGATGCGGCAGGTCGACACGTCGCCGCTGCTCGTGAACAAGGGCTCGGGCCGCTACCTCGCGCTCGTCCTCCCCGCGATCGTCCCCGCCGACGCGACGACGCAGGTCCTGTCGGGACGGCTCGACGCCGACGTCGAGCTCCAGTCCGCGTCGATCGACGCGGGGGCGTCGATCGACCGGCTGACGGGGCGCGGGCAGGTCCAGATGCGCGAGGGTGAAGTGAAGCAGAGCACCCTCTTCGCGGGCCTCGCGCAGGGCGGCAAGGGCATGTCGCAGCTCGTGACGCTCGTGCCGGGCGTGGGCGCGGCGTTGAACGACCTGACGCGCGCCGTCACGTTCCGGGAGATGTCGAGCACCTTCACGATCGGACAGCGCCAGGTCCACCTCGACCCCGTCGTCCTCGTCTCGCCCTCGGTGGAGCTCCGGTTCTCGGGCGTCGTCGCGTTCGACGGCCGCATGGACCTGAAGGTCCCGCTCCGGCTCACCGGCAAGGCGGGCGACGCCATGGAGAAGTTCGTTCCCGACCGCACGATCCCGCTCCGCGTCCGCGCCGAGGCGGGGAAGAAGCCCCGGGTCACCCCGGACCTCAAGATCGAGAACGTCGGCAAGGGCCTGCTCGACGACCTCTTCAAAGGCCGAGGCCGGTAGCTACGGCGTCTCGCGGACGAGCTTGATCTGCTTGGCGCCCAGCCGGCGCAGGAGGCCGGCGACGCGCAGATGCGTCTCGCTCGTCTGGATCGCGATCCGGACCTCCTCGGCCACCGCGCGCGCGTGGGGCCCGAGGTTCCAGTCCACGTCCTCCTCGAGCGCCCACGAGAAGTCGCGCGAGGGGACGCCGAGGTCGTCGAACACGGACGGCATGGGCTCGAACGACCCGTCGACGATCCAGCGGAACCAGCGGTTCATCGCTTCGGCGACCGCCCGCGCTCGATTCGCGTCGCGAAAGCGACCCGAGATCTCGATGACGGGAGCCTCGTCCACCACGCGGGGGATCGTACCGTCTCCCCGGCCGTGCCCGGCGTGGGATCGGACCGGGAGTCCGCGCCCGGACGCGCGCAGGGGGCGGTCGGCGACCGGCGCTGGGCGCCCCCGTCACGCGCGACACGCCACCGCGAGGACGACGTGCACGGCGCCCGCTCGGCGCAGCGCCCGCGCGCAGGCGCCGGCCGTCGCGCCGGTCGTCACGACGTCGTCGACGAGGAGGACGCACCGGCCCGCGACCCGCGACCGCACGGCGCGGAACGCGCCGCGGGGGTTGCGGCGGCGACGGGCGCGGGAGAGTCCGCTCTGGGCGACGACGTCGCGGTGGCGCACGAGGGCACGGGCGTCGCGCGCGATCCCGGTCAGCGCGGCGACCACGCGCGCGATCTCGTCGGCCTGATCGAATCCGCGACGCCGAAAGCGCGCACGGGAGACGGGTACGGGCACGAGCAGGTCGCCGGGCCGCCCTGCCGAGACGACCGCGTCGGCGAGCAGGGCGCCGAGCGGCCGGGCCGCGGGCGTGCGGCGGCGGAACTTCAGCGCGAGGACGAGGTCGCGTGCGACGTCGCGGTAGCGCAACGGCGCGACGACGCCGTCCACGTCGAGGTCCTCGCCGCGGCAGGCGGCGCACGGGCCCGCGAGCGCCCAGGTACCCGCCTCGCGCCCGCACCGCGGGCACGGGGAGCGGATGACGGG
>DATLLK010000342.1:0-2038 GCA_035537895.1 Planctomycetota bacterium | reverse complement strand
CTGGTCCTCCTCGCCGTCGTGGCCGCGGGCTGTGCCCTGCCCTACGTCGTGGCCACGTGGGAACTGCGCCGGAGCACGGTGGACGCGCTCCCGGCCGCCGCCGTGGCGCTCGCGTCGCTGGTCCTGGGGCTCGACCTCTACGGGCGGGAAGTCCGGCGGGGCACGCACGCCCTTCTGCTCCGGACCCCGGGGGCCATGGCGGCGGCCTTCTTCGGAAAGCTCGCCTGGTTCCTCGCCGGGAACTTCCTCGCGTTCGGCGTCGCGTGGCTCACCTGCCGGATCGGGACCGCGGTCACCGGCGCGCCGTTCCCTTCCGTTCTCGTCAAGCTGCCGGACGGACAGTGGATCTCCGAGCCGCGGGACATGTCCCCCAAGTACGTGTTCGGTGTGACGACGGGCGTCCTGCTGCCGCTCGTCGCGCTCGCCGTGGGCGCCTGGCACCTGCTCGGCTCCCTCTGGACGCGACGGGGCGGCGCGGCCTCCCTGCTCGGCGCCCTCACCCTCGCCGCGCTCGCCACTCCCGTGCTCATCCTCTTCGCCAACCACAAGTGGTGGTTCGCCTTCCCCCCCACGCAGGCGCTGCTCTTCCCCGCGGGACTCCTCGGCGCCGCGCTGGCGCTCGCGGTGGTGTCCTGGGCCCGCGGTCGTCGCTTTCTCGCGCCCGCGAGGCGCGCCTACGCCTTCGGCGCGGGCGGCGCCACGGTGTTGGCGCTCGTGCTGACGGCCAGCGTCGCGTGGGCGATCGACCGCTGGGAGGTTGAGGATCCCTATCATCCGGAGGCCGGGATCCGGGGCGCATGGCTCGGAGAGGGAGGCCGCTACCTCTTCCTCGAGACCTACCGCGGGATGCCGTGGCCCGGCTCTCCGAGCGCGGTGGCGGGGACCCGTCGCGGAACTCCCGTGCGCGCTCGGCGGGTCGACCTGGTGGAGCGGGACGACGCGTCCCTGGCGGAGAGCGGCTCGATCGTGCCGTGGCTGCCCACGATCGGCGTAGGGCAGTCGCAGGACACGGTGACGCCCGTGCCGTGGGTGCTCGTGCTCTCGGATCTGTACATCGTGGTCGACGCGAGGACAGGGCGTGATACGGGCCAAGGGTTCCCGATCCAGGGAACCGCGGACATCGCGCCCCTCCTGCCTCGCCTCCGGGACATGGCCCGGGCCGTGACGCCGTTTCGCGACGCACAGGGGAATCGGGTGTGGTTCCTGCGGGGGCGCGTCGAGAACGTCGAACCGGACACGCCGCCGGCACCCGGCCCCGAGGGAGGGCCGAGGCGATGGCTCGACTCGGTGCTGTGGGACGGGTGGGCGGTCCATGATCCCGGGCGAGGTCGTGCCTACGTGCCGGCCGACGGCGGGCCGCAGGTCCAACTCGCCTTGTTCCACGAGGTCTACGGGCCGGGGTCAGGGTGGTCGGGCGTCGACGTGGACGGAGACCTCTACCTCGTTCACCAGACGCCGGCCTCCGGCGACGCGGCGGCGCCGCGCGGGTGGACGCTGGTCCGCTGGACGACGGGAGAGCGCCGCCCGGTGAGCGGGGTCCCGGATCTCCCGCGTGGAGACCCGGCTCTCCCGCATGGACTCAAAGAGTTCGCTCCCCTCGTGCGGGGAGCCGTCCTGCGGTCCGATGCGGGCGGGCTCTCGATCTGGCGGCCCGGGACGGAGGATCGGCGCCCGATCGTCGTCGAGGGCGGCGGGGCCGAGCGGCCGCTCGCCTTCACCGGTACCGTGCGCCGCGTAGCCGGGGACCGCTGGCTGCTGACCGTGGCGACGGCGCTGGATCCCGCGGTCGCTCGCTGGGCCACCGGCCTCCTCGACCTCGAAACGGGGGCTCTCCGGCGGCTCACCCCCTGGAGCGCCCGACCCGTGCGCACCGTCGCGCTCGAGCCGGAGGGGTCGGTCGTCGCCATCGAGGAGGATCGGCGCGTCGTGAGGTTCCGCGACGGCGGGGCGACGCGGGAGGTGCTCTACCCACGTCCCCGGTGAGCCCGCGGCCGGGCCGCGACTGCGCGGCAGGCGCTAGCCGATCGCCTGGCAGTCG
>DATLLK010000341.1:0-3274 GCA_035537895.1 Planctomycetota bacterium | reverse complement strand
TCACATGGACGGGAACGCGCCTCACGACCCGGACCTTCCCCGGGTAGCCTCGCCGCGATGGCCGGTTCGCTCGTCACCTTCCACCTGAACACCGAGCGGGGCTGGCGGGGCGGCGAGCAGCAGATGGCCTACCTGATGGAGGGCCTGCGGCGCCGGGGCCACCGCGTCGTGGCCGTCGCCCAGCGCGGGGGAGAGGCCGCGACGCGGCTCGCGGCGCAGGGATTCGAGGTCGAACCGCTGACCATGCACGGGGAGGCGGACCCCATCGCCGTCGCGCGGCTCGCCCAGCGTCTGCGCCGTACCGCCCCGGACGTCGTCCACCTGCACACGAGCCACGCCCACACGCTGGGCGCGCTCGCCGCGCGGTGGGCGGGACGGCCTCCCGTGATCGTCTCGCGCCGCGTGGACTTCTCGATCTACCGGCACTCGTTCCTCGGGCTCTCGGGGTTCAAGTACCGGCACGGCCTCGACCGGATCGTCTGCGTGAGCGAGGCGGTCCGCCACGTGCTGCTGCGGGACGGGCTGGACGCCGCGCGCCTCCGCGTCGTGCGCAGCGCCGTCGATCCCGAGCGCGTCCGCGGCGCCCGGCGCGTGGACGTGCGTGCGCGCCTCGGCCTCCCGCCGGGCTGTCCCCTGGTCCTCGCGGTCGGCGCGCTCGTGGGGCACAAGGGACATCGCCACCTCGTGGACGCGGTCCCGTCGCTCGCCGCTCGGGTGCCGGGCGTGCGCGTCGTGGTCGCGGGCGAGGGGCCGCTTCGGCCCGAGCTCGAGGCGCGGGCCGAGGCGCTCGGCGTCTCCTCGGCGTTCGTGCTCGCGGGCCAGGTGGACGACCTGCCCGGGTGGTTCCACGACGTGGACGTCCTCGCCATGCCGAGCACCGACGAGGGGCTCGGCACGAGCGTGCTCGACGGCATGTGCGTCGGCCTCCCCGTCGTCGCGTCGCGCGCGGGCGGCATCCCCGAGATGGTCCGCGACGGGACCGAGGGCCTCCTCGTGCCGGCGGGCGACGCGGAGGTGCTCGCCGACGCCCTCGCGCGCGTCCTCGGCGACGCGGACCTCCGGCGCCGCCTCGGCGAGGCCGCGCGCCGCCGGGTGGACGACGCGTTCCTCGTCGACCGGATGGTCGAGGAGACGCTCGCCGTCTACCGCGAGTGCCTCGCGGAGCGCACGCCGTCCGCGTGACGGTCGCTCGTCGGCGCGACGCCGGCCGACACGGGGACCTCGGGCACGACGGCCTCGCCGCGCAGCGGGATGCGCCAGACGCCCTCGCGCGCGACGCGCAGCTCGACGTGACCGAGGAACGGACCGGGTCGGTCGGGAACGCGCGCGCGGACGAGGACGTCGGCCCCGCGCACGCCGGGGCGCGCGGGCCCCCGCACCTCGCACGTCCCCGAAACGCCGACCAACTGGGCTTCTGCGTAGGCCTCGATGCGGGCCTCCGCGTGGGTCGCGTCGGGCCCGGGCGGCGGGCGCACCGTCACGACGCGCGCGACCTCGAGGCCGGTCGCCACGCGGCCGACGTCGAGGGCGACCGGTTCTACGACGACGGCGGACCCGACGAACCCGCGCACGCGCAACCGCAGGACGACGTCGGGCGCTCGGTCGACGCGCAGGCGCACGACGTGGAGGAAGGGCCCGGGGCGCGAGCGCCCCCGAAGATCGAGCACGAGCGTGCCCGAGGCGCCCTCGGGCACGACGTCGGGCAGGCCCGAGGCCACGGCGCACCCGCAGTCGGTCTCGAGCGCGAGGACGCGCAGGTCGCCGGCGCCGCCCCGCCGCCACGGGAACGCGACGCGGGCGCTCGCGCCCCCGTCGATGCGGCCGAGGTCGCGCTCGTCGGGCGTGAAGCGCAGCAGGTCGGTGCCGTCGGGCGGGTCCGGGTCGGACGCCCGCGCGGCGGACCGCACCTCCGGCTCGTGCGACGGCGACGGGACGAGCGCGCGGACCGCGCACGCCGCGGCGAGGGCAAGCAGCAGCGCAGCGACGACGCGTTCCATGGCGGCTCCGGCGAACGACCTCCCTACTCACGCGCACCACGGGGCACCGGTCACGCGACCTACGCGGCACGACGCCACGCGGCCTACGCGGCATGGCGGCACGCGGCCCACGCGGCACGCGGCGGACCGGGGCGCGGGGCGGCGTCCACGCGAAGAGAGAGGCCGGCGGGGGGTCGCGTCGTCGGGAGCGTCGCGTCATCGGCCGTGGCGGATCACCCGGGGCGGCGGCGACGGATGGCACGCGTGGACTGCAGCGGACAGAGTGCGGAGGAGGCTTGGCGCGCCGTCTCGAACCGCGTCGCCAGACCGCCCCGCGCGGACCTCGTCCTTTCCACGCGCACCCCGACCCCTCGGTCACGCAACCCGCGTCCGGATCCGTCCGCGCGCCGGGCGCGCGGGCGACGTCAGCCGACGAACTCGGCGACCACGCGCTCCGGCAGGAAGCCCTTGGCCAGCGCCTCGTCGTAGAGGTGCTGCACCGCCTGGCGGCCCCGCTCCCCGTAGTCGAGGGTCAGCTCGTTGACGTACATGCCGACGAAGGTGTCGGCCTTCTCCTTCGGGAGGTTGCGCCCGAACGTCATCGCGTACGCGAGGGCCTCCTCGCGGTGGCCGAGCGCATAGGCGATCGAGCGCTTCAAGTCGAGGGAGATCTTGGCGACGAGGTCCTTCGGGATGTCGCGCCGCACGCCGTTGCCGCCGAGCGGGAGCGGCAGGCCCTCGGTGCGCTCGCCCCACCACTGGCCGAAGTCGACGACGCGGACGAGCTTCTGCTCCTTCCACATCAGCTGGCCCTCGTGGATGATCACGCCCGCGCGAACGAGGCCCGACTTGACGGCGTCGCCCACCTTGTCGAAGGGCACCTGCACCGCCTGGATCTTCGCGCGGCCGAACCACATCCGCGTCACGAGCGCCGCCGTGGTGAGCTCGCCCGGGAGCGCGACCTTCATCCCCTCGACCTCGTTCGCGCGGATCGGCGACGTCGCGACGAGGATCGGCCCGTAGCCGTCGCCGAACGAGGCGCCGCAGGGCAGCAGCGCGTAGTTGCGCCGGACGTAGGGGTAGGCGTGGAAGGAGATCGCGGTCACGTCGTAGGTGCCGCGCTTCGCCTCCTCGTTGAGCGTCTGGATGTCCTTCAAGACGTGGTCGTAGCGGCGCGTCTCGGTGTCCACCTTCCCGTTCGCGAGCGCGTAGAACATGAACGCGTCGTCGGCGTCGGGGCTGTGGGCCACGGTGATCGTGCCGTCCGCGCGACGCGCGGGCAGGCCGGTGGGCGGCGG
>DATLLK010000340.1:0-4829 GCA_035537895.1 Planctomycetota bacterium | reverse complement strand
CGTCGCGCGCCCCGGGCGCTGCGCGACGACGGTGCCGGCCGCGTAGCCGAGGGAATCGGGCCAGGGTTCGATCAGCCCGACGAGGAAGCCGGCCGACTCGAGCGCCGCGCGCGCCGCGTCCATCGCCATCCCGCGCACGTCGGGGACCGCCGCGGACGTCGCCTCCGCGGGCGGGGTGAACGCCGGCGGCTCGGGTCGCTGCGGTCGCGCGCGTGCGCCGCCCGTGCAGCCGCCGAGCGCGAGGGTCACGGCGAGGAGGAGGACGGGTCGGCGCGCCATGGCGGGAGGCTATCGCAGGTTCGCGTCACCGCGGCGTCCGAAACCTCCCGGGCCCCATCCCAGGTTGACGAGACACGGGTCACGAGACACCGGGCCGGGCGCCCCCGGGGCCCTCCGTCAGACGGACCCCGTCGGCGCGCTCGCGGCGGCCGGCGTCTTCCCCTTGTGGTTCACGGGCCCCGACCGGATCACGTTGGCCCGCAGCGGCTGTCCGATGATCTCCTCGGCACGGCGCCCGTTCTCGACCAGTTTCTGGACGTCGATCCCGGTGCGCACCCCGGACTCCTCCAGGAGGCAGATCAGGTCCTCCGAGCAGGTGTTGCCCGTGAAGCCGTACTGGTACTTGTTCGCGCCGGTCGCGGGCTGGCCGCCGATCGCCCCGATCGACGTGTCCACGTACGTGAGGCCCATCTCGAGAGCCGTGAAGGAGTTGACGACGCCGTTGCCCCGCGTGTCGTGGAAGTGGGCGATCAGCTTCGCCTTCGGCCAGCGCGAGAGGATCTCGCCGATGCGCTCGCGCACGAGCAGGGGGTTCGCGGCCCCCGTCGTGTCGCCGAGCATGATCGTCTCGGCCCCCTCCTCGAGGTAGAAGCCGACGAGGTCGAGGACCTTCTCCATCGGCACGTCGCCGGTGATCGGGCAGCCGTAGACGGTCCCCGCGCACCCGATCGTCTGGATGCCCAGGGCCCGCGCGCGCGCCATCACCGCGGCGTGCTCGCGCTTCGCCTCGTCGTGCTTCATGCGGAAGTTGACGAGGTTGTGCGCCTCGCTCGACGAGATCATGAGGATGATCTCGTTCGCCCCGTAGCCCTCCTTGTGGCACGTCTCGAGGCGCTCGAAGCCCTTGAGGTTCGGCATCAGGACGACGTAGCTGACGCCGGGCCGACGCGTGATGCGGCGCATGACCTCGACCGCGTCGGCGAACTGGGGCAGGAGCTTCGGGTGGGAGAACGACGTCACCTCGAGCTTGCGGACGCCCGAGTCGAGGATCCGCTCGATCATCTCGACCTTGTCATCGGTCGAGATCACCTTCGGGATGGACTGGAGGCCGTCGCGGGCCCAGCACTCGCAGACGGTCACGCTCGAGGGCAATGCCATGGTCCTGCCTCCGTCGACAACCGCCCGGGATGCCCCCCGGACCGGTTCCGAGTGGCTAAGCGTACTTGACAGGCCTGCGCGACAGGACGTCAATGGCTGCTTGCGGATCGGGTCTCCGACCGATTCCGCGGGAGGACCCATGGCCGACCCCATCGACGTCAGGTCGCGGTCGCTCCACCCGGCGCACCGCCCGCCCGAGGTCCACGCGCTGATCGACTCGGCCCGACGGCACGCGCTCGGCCTCGACTTCCTCCTGCGCGGGGCGCACGACGCGGTGGCCGCGACGTTCGGCGTCCACGCGTTCGTCGTCGACGCGGCGCGCGATCACCTGCAGGCCGCGGCGCCGCAGGGAACACGTGGTTCCCGGGGGAACGTGGGCGCGGTCTGACGCCGACGGGCTGCTCCGTCAGGTGTGTAGGAGCAACCATCCCGCGCGCACCAGGAGCGCGAGGCCGCCGAGCGGGACGAGGACGACCGGCAGGAAGCTGTGGCGGTCGCTCCGCCGCAGGCGGCGGTCCGTGCGCCGGTCGAGGACGGTGTCCGCGCAGAGCATCCAGCCGACGCCCGCGGCCACCGCGAAGACTCCGAGCCAGCCCTGCCCGCGGAGCGCCTCGACGACGCCGCCCGCGATCCACGGGATACCGAACGCGGCGAGCACCGCGGTACCGCGCGGCGCGGGCACCACGCGCGCCGGGTGCCGCGCGGCACCCTCGGCGACCGGGTCCGGCCCGAACGTCCCCGCGTCGAACGCGGCCGCGCCGCCGCCCGCGACGGTCGGCTGAGACGAGCGTGCCCCGCGCGACCCCGTGAGGGCGCCGACGCAGACGAGCGAGCCGAGGAGCGAGGCGAGCGACACGGCCATCACGACGCTCCGGACCCCGTCGGAGGGGTCGCCCCCGTACGTGCCGCGCCCGACGACGGAAAGCGCGAGGGGCACGAGCGCGAGCGCCAGGATCGCGCCGCAGGCCACACGCGCCTTGACACCGGCCCGCGAGCCGTCCCAGGCGGCAAGGTCCGCGATCAGCCAGAGGGCGGCCGGGGCCGAGGTCAGGAAGACGACGACGGGCCACGACCTGAGCGTCCGGCCGAACGCCACCACGATCACGGCGTAGAGGACGACGTCCCAGAGGATCACCACCCGGACGAGTCGGAGACGCCTCCCATCGACGCAGGACGCGTCGAAGGGGCGCGCGCTCACGGCCGCGATCCGTGCCATCTCGTGAGTCTACGGGAGCGAGCGGGCCGTGCCCTTCCATGGCCCCCTACGCGCCCTCCCACCGGCCGTCGCGCAGGTGGAGCACCCGGTCGGCGCCCGCGAGCATCTCGGCGTCGTGCGTCACCACGACGAGCGCCGCGCGGCCGAGGTGCGAGCGGAGGAGGTCCATCACCGCGTGACCCGTGGGGTGGTCGAGGAAGGCCGTCGGCTCGTCCGCGAGGATGAGGTCGGGCTCGGCGGCGAGCGCGCGCACGACCCCGGCCCGCTGGCGCTCGCCTCCCGAAAGTCGGTGCGGGCGCTCGTCGAGCAGCGGCGCGACGCCGATCGCCTCGGCGAGGCCTTCGACCCGCGACGGCGCGAGGGCGTCCGTCGCGTGGACGAGCGCGTTCTCGCGGACGGAGAGGTACGGGATCAGGAACGGCTCCTGGAACACGAACCCGACGTGGCGGCGACGCAGGTCCGCGCCCGCGTCCGGCGAAGGAGGGAGCGGCCGGCCGTGGAGGAGCACCTCCCCCGCCGTCGGACGCCGCAGGCCCGCGAGCAGGAACAGCAGGCTCGACTTCCCCGAGCCCGAGGGCCCGACGAGCCCCAGGAACTCGCCGCGGCGCACGGCGAGGTCGAGGCCCTCGACGGCGCGCACCCGCCGGTTGCCGTCCCCGTAGACGAGCGTCAGGCCCCGCGCCTCCAGCACGGTCTCGCGCCCGGTCAGGGGCTCGCGCTCGGGGGTCACGCGTTCCTCCGCTGGATCACGGAGACGGGGTCCATGCGCCGGAGCCGGAGGGAGAGCACGACCGCGCTCGCCGCGGCCGAGACGACGGGGAGGACGGCCGCGAGACCGATCGCGTAGGGGTCGAGCAGGCGGATCACGATCGCCTTCGGGTGCAGCACGAGGGCGTCGTAGACGGCGAGCGCCGCGAGGCCGAGCGCCAGGCCGAGCACGAGGGCGGCCAGCGCCACGAGGACCGACTCGACCGCGAGCTTGCTCACGAGGCGGCGGCGGCGCACGCCGACCGCCAGCAGGATCGCGAACTCGTCCGCGCGGGCCTGGAAGGCGATCAGGTGCAGCAGCACGACGACGAGCGCGATGATCACGGTGATCGCGCCCACGACGGCGTTGAGGATCGTCGGGAGGTTCCGGAGCATCCGCTCGTACTGGTTGCGGAAGTACGCCTCGTCCCACACCTTGAAGGCCTTCTGCCCCTCCGCGTCCTTCGCCTCCTCGAGGTAGCGGTCGCTCTCGGCCTTGCGCCCGGGCTTCGCCCAGACGATCTCGAACGCCTCGATGCGCGAGAGGACGAAGTCGGGCACGGACGCGTAGCCGAGGTCGGCGATCCCGAGGCGGCCCGGGCCCTCGAGGAGGCCCTGGACCACGAAGCGGCCGGGCGAGGGGTCGTCGGGGTCGACCAGCCGCCCGAACTCCGAGCCGATCGAGAGGCCGCGCGCGCGGGCGATGTCGCGGTGGATCGCGACCCCGGCGCTCCCCGGCTCGGGGAGCCTCCCCTCGGCGAGGCGGTCGCCCACGCGTGACAGGAACGTCGGCTGGTCGGCGGGGTCGAGCGCGAGGAGGATCGCGTAGGCCTCGCCGACGACCATCGGCATGCGCATCGGGAGCGCCTTCGCCCGGATGCGCCGTTCCATCGCGGGGTTGGCGTCGAGGAGCGCGGCGAGGTCCCCGTCGAACGAGCGACGGCGCATCGGCGTGACGCCCGTGTAGTGGCGCAGCGGGCGGATCGACGCCTCGGCGGTCTCCTCGAAGCCCGTCAGCGGCGTCACGACCGCGAGCACGAGCGCGGTGACGAGCGCCTGCACGAGGACGGCCGGGAGCACGCGGCGCGGGTTGCGCGCGAGCCAGACGGCCGCGGCGAGCGGCCGCGCCGCCCGGGTCATCCGCGCACGACCTCGAGCCGCGCGAGGAGGGTCCCCTCCTCGACGGGCACCGCGTCGGCCGTGGCGCGCTCGAGCGAGGGATCCTCGACGAGCGACGTGGCGAGGCACTCCCCGCCGAGCCACGCTCCATGGGCGCGCATGGCGTCGAGCAGTTCGCCCTCCGCGCGCCAGGCGAGCCGGATGCGGTCGGTCACCGCGAGCCCCTACGTCTTGCGCAGCGCCTGGAGCCCGTGGAGGGCCTCGCGGGCGAGTCCCTCGAGACGCAGGTCGCGCGTGACGCGGGCGTCCAACCGAACGAGGAGGCCGTCGCCGAACTCGCTCGCGGCCCCCGCCTCGTCCCTCGCGGAGA
>DATLLK010000339.1:0-4491 GCA_035537895.1 Planctomycetota bacterium | reverse complement strand
GTTCAAGTGCGACGGGGCGGGGACCGACCTCGGGGTAGGGAGGCGCCGCCTCCCCGGGACCGGGCCGACGGGGCGCCGACGGCGTGTCGGGTGCGGGGGGTAGCCTCCCGATCCAACGCCGCGAGCGCCTCCCCACCGCGCTCGCAGGACCCGAGCCGACTCCGGGAGGGTCGCCGTGCCGCGTGCTCGCGCCATCGTATTCGCCGCGTTGGTCACCGTCGTCGGCGCCGCGCCGTCGCCCGCCTCCGCCGCGACGCACCCCCACTTCGACGATCGGGGGACGCTCGTCTGGTATCGAACGCTGCCCGAGGCCGAGGCCGCGGCGCGCGCGAGCGGGAAGCTCATCTTCATGGAGTCGGGCCGCCGCGAGTGCGGGTCGTGCCGCAAGCTCGTCGAGCGCACGATCCCGCAGGAGCCGATCCGCAGCCGCATCGCCGCGATCGCCGTGGGCCTCGCCGACGACTGCGACGTGCAGGGATCGGCCGCCGGCGTGCTCCTGAGCCGCAACCTGCCCGGCGCGACGTTCCTTCCGCTCGTCGGCTTCGCGACGCCCGAGGGCCGATGGATCACGGGCTGGTTCGGCGGCGTGACGCCCGCGCAGGTCATGACCCACCTCGAGCTCGCCGAGAAGGCGTGCGCGCAGGTCCGTGCGCAGCGCACCGGCTCGGACGCCGCAGGCGCTCCCGCGGCGCCGCCCGCGCCGTGCCCCACGCCCGCCGCGCCGCCCGCGGCTCCTCGCCACGTGGCGCCGGCGCCCGTGATGCCGACACCTCGGGCGACGGTCCCCGCGCCGCACGCGACGGTCCCTGCGCCTCGCACGATCGTCTCCGTTCCGCGAGGAACGGTCCCTGCGCCTCGCACCGTCGTTTCCGTTCCGCGCGGGACGGTCCCTGCGCCCCGCACGATCGTCTCCGTTCCGCGCGGGACGGTTCCGGCACCGGTCCCGTCACCCCGCGTTGCCGTTCCGGGGCCGCGCGTGATCGCGAGGTCGCCCGCCGTGTCACCGCCGGCGCCGCGCTCCGTGCCGGTCGTCCCGCCCGCGGCGGCGCCCTCGGTGCCGGTTGCGCCGCCGGCGCGCGCCCAAGCACCGTCACTCGCCCAGACGCCGTCGCTCCCCCAGAGTCAGGGGCCCGGCTCGGTCCGCGCGTCGGGCAGCGCGACGGGCAACGACCCCGTCACGCGCGCGCGGGTCGCGGCCGACTCGGGCGACTGGGGCGCGGTCCTTCGCCTGTGGGAGGAGACGGGGAACTCGCGCAACGCGACGCTTCTCGCCGACCTCTCCCCCTACGCGGAACGGGCCCACCTGTGGTGCCTCCGCCAGGTCGACGACGCCGAGCAGGCGGCACGGGACCGTCGCTACGACGACGCGATGCGGTCCCTCGACCTCGTCCAGCGCAGCCTCGAAGGCACGACCTGCCCCATCGCGGTCGACGCGGAGCGCGGCGAGCGGGCGATCGAGCGCCTGATGGCGATCGAGCGGGGAAGCCCCGACCAGGCGGACGCCCCCGAGGTCCTGCGCCGGCGCGCGTACCAGGAGTTCCGCGGCTCGCGCTGGGCTCCGTTGTTCCGCAGCCGTTCGTAAGGGCGTCTACGGGGATAGGTTCGAAGGTCGCACCCGCGCTCGCGGGAGGTTCTGTTCGAGGACGCCTGAGGCTCGAGGACGCCTGTCGAGCCAAGGCGTCGGGCGCTCGAGGACGTCCGGCAACCCCCGTCGGGACCGCGGGGCGAACGTCCCAGGAGCGCCCTGCGACGTCCGCCGGTTCACGCCGGGGGTCCGCCGTCGGAACGGTCGGAATGGTGGTGTTTCGCTTGCAGGGCGGAAGCGGATCCACCTAGATTCGATCGCCATGCGCACCAAACACCAAGGCAAAGAGATCCTTTCCTCCGTCAACGAACTCGTCGGGGCGGTGACCCAGCTCCTCTCGGCCGTCGCACAGGCGGCGACCCGCACGGCGCCGGAGGTGGGGCGCGCGGCGAAGGGGACGGGGAACGCCATCGCGTCGGGCGCGCGGGTCGTCGCCCAGGACGCGAGCGCGCGCGCGCTGCGGATCAAGCGTGCGATCAAGTCCCACTGGGCGTCGATGTCGAAGTCCGAGCACGAGGCGCGCGTGCGCAAGATGCTCGCGGGGCGCGGGTTGAAGCCCAAGTCGAAGCAGAAGGCGAAGAAGCCGTCGGCCCGGTCGGTCGCCATCCGCAAGGCGGTCAAGTCGCACTGGAAGAACATGACGCCCGCGGAGCGCGAGGCCCGCGTCAAGAAGATGCTCGCCGGTCGGGGTCTCAAGCCCAAGGCGAAGTAGGCCTTCCGCCGTACGGTCGGCCCTCCCGCCGACCTTCACGGGGGCGGATCGGACGAAGCGCTGCCGCAGGGCCGCGCCACGGCCCGCGGTCGACTCGCTCCGCGAGCCGCGGGAGTCGTCGCCCCGCGCGCTCCATCCGGCCTATCCTCTACGGCATGGCCCCCCGTCGCGGCGTGCGCCCCCTCCGCCTGCTCCTCCTGCTGGCGCTCCTCGTGGTGCTGGCGCTGCTCCTCGAGCTGCAGCGCTTCCTGCCGGGCGTCTGGCCCGGCGGCGGCGGACCGCGGGGGCTGCGCGCCGTGCCGGAGGGATCGGCGCCCGACCCCGCCTCCGTTCGCCCGTCGGGGAGCGAGCCGCCGGCGCCGGCGCCCGGCGCGACGGTCCTCGTCGTCGTCGCGCCGTCGTCCGAGGGGCCGGGCCCCGCGGGGACGCTCACGGTCGAGCGGGCGGGACGCTCGACGTCGACGCCGCTCGAGGACGGGCGCGCGTCGCTCCCCGCCGGGAGCGGCGCGATCGGCGGCTTCAGCGTCGAACGGGGCGAACGGCGCGTCGTCCACGGGTCGCCGCCGCCCAACCTCGGCGCGTCGATCCGGCTGCACTGGCCGCGCGCGGCCTTGCCCGAGGTGACCGCGGCGCCCTCGCGCAGCCGCACGGTGCGCGTCGAGGACGACGAGGGCCGTCCGATCGCGGGCGCGGAGGTCACGTGGGCGGCGGGGGGCCGGGAGGGCCGCGGCGTCACGGACGCGGAGGGATCGATGGCGGTGACGGAGCCGCCGCTCCCGCAGGTCCGGGTGTGCGCGGTGGCGGAGGGCCACGGCGAGGTCTGCGCCTACGGGAGCGTCGCGGTCCCGGGTCCGCTCGTGATGCGGCTGCCTCGCCTCGACCGAAAGACGACGACCTTCGTGGACGAGGCGTCCGGGGAGGCCGTGCGGCCGGTCACGATCCGGCTCGTGACGGCGCGCGAGGCGCCGCGGACGATCACGCGCCCCGAAGAGGGCTACGAGCGGTTCGACCTGTCGCTGCCCCGCGACCTCGCGGAGCGGGCCGCGGTCGAGGTCGAGACGCCGGGCCGGCCCACGGTGCGCGTCCCGCTCTCGTCGATGGGCGAGCGCACGTCGATCCCGCGGGGCAGGACGCTCTCCGTCCGCGTCGTGGACGCGGCGGGGAAGCCCGCGCCCGGTGTGCCCGTCACCGCCCGCTACGCGCCGAGCGCCGATGCCGAGTCGCAGGACGAAGGCGTGCTCGCGACCTCGGAGCGCACGGACGCGGACGGTCTCGCGATGGTGGCCGTCCCCTCGGACCGCCCCGCGAACCTCCTGATCGTGCCCGCGAGAGGCGCCCCGACGGGGCTCCGGGTCGCGACCGACGCGCCCGACGAGGTCGCGGTCCGGCTCGAGGGGGGCGTCTCGCTCGAGGTTCGCGTCACCGGCGCGGCGGGCGCGCCCGTCGCCGGAGCGCGCGTGCTCTGCGTCGCCAAGGCGGGCGGCGGCGAGGTGCGGCGCGAGGCGCGCACCGGCGCCGACGGACGCGCGACCCTCGAGCCCGTCGCCGCGGGGCGCGTCGAGGTCCTCGCGCACGCGCCGGGACACGCGTGGGCGGCCGTCCAGGCCGACGCGCGCGACGGCGCGCCGCCCGTGACACTCGCGCTATCGTCCGGTCGCCGCCTGCACGTGATCGTCGAGGATCCCTGGGGGGTCCCGCTCACCGACGTCCAGGTCCGCGCGGTCCCGCGGCCGGACGCGAGCGGGCAGGGCCCCGACGCGGACGACCCCGACGCGCTTCCGTGGCGCACCGACGCCCACGGCGTCCTCGACGTCTCCGACCAACCCGCGCGCTCCCTCGACCTCCACCTCCGCCGCGACGGCTACGAGGAGGAGATCGTCTCCGAGGTCACCCCGGGCGACGTCACCTGGTACGCCACGCTCGTCCCCAGCACGAAATGACTTGAGGCAAGATCGGGCCCGCTTTCGGGGGCTCGTGCCTTCGCCGACGGTCTCCAGCCCAAGGCTGGAGACGAGGGCGCGAGCTGGCGCAGCGCCCGAGAGGAGGCGCGGGTGCTCGTCAGCGGGTCGGGGTCTGGACCCAGCTTCCTCGCGCCCGCCCGATCGCACCTCGTGAACGGGGATGCGCGATCCGATCTTGCGCGAGCCCTCGAAAATCGGGCCCGTTCGGTCAGGCACGCCACGATCAGACCGGA
>DATLLK010000338.1:0-2780 GCA_035537895.1 Planctomycetota bacterium | reverse complement strand
GCTCGTGCTCCACCGACTGGATCGTGGGACGCGGACCGCGCCGCTCGCGCGGCGCGTCCTCGGCGCGCTCGCGGTCCTCGGGCTGCTCGCGCTCGCGGACGCCGCGCGCGAGGCGACCTGGCTCGCCATCCCCAAGCGCGAGCAGGCGCTCGCGGCCGGCTGCTGCACGTTCCACACGCCGACGACCTCGTTGGGGGTCGTTGCGCGGATGACGGCGGGACTGACGGAGGTCGAGCGCGACACCGCGCTGGCGGTCGCGACGTTTACCGTAGCAGGAATCCTGATTGCCGGGACTTTGGTTCTCCGGCGGCTGCTGGCGGGTGGGCGCGCCCTCCCGGTTTGGCTCGCGCTCGCGCTCGTGCCGGTGGCCGTTCTCTGGATCCCCCTGTCGCTCGATTACGCCTCCCACGTCGCCGCGCCGCGACTGGTCGCGCTCCCAGACCACCATTGCGTGTATTGCCTGCTCGCGGACGTCCCCCTCGGAGGGGCCGCGATCGGCCTGTCGATGCTCGGGACCTTCGGAGTCGGATGGACGGCGACGCTTCTTGTCTGGGGTCGGCATGACGAGACACTGGGCACGCTGCGCCCATTGGCCCGCGGATCGCTACTGGCGGGCCTGATCGGCTTCGCGGGCGCCGCCCTCCTCGCGGCGCTCGCACGCGCGGTTGTCTGATCCCCACGAACGGGAGACGTTGATGGAACCCACGGGGCGAGGGCCCACACCGCGCCGCTGCGCCGGCGCCGTCACGCAGCGAACCGTACTGTGGACGGCACTGTTCGCGCTCGCCGCGGTCGGCGCCTTCCTGTGGATGCGCGGGGGGCCCGACGGGTGCGCGGGCGGGTCGTCACGACGGGCGGAAGGGGTTGGCTTCGAGGAGCGGGCGGCGGCGGCCGGCATCACGTTCCGGACGACCTACCTCGCCGGCGAGCAGGGGGAGAACTTCAAGATCAACCTCTACGACCACGGCAGCGGCGTGGCCGTGGGCGACTACGACGCGGACGGGCTGGACGACCTCTACTTCGTCAACCAGTTGGGTGCGAACCGGCTCTACCGCAACGTCGGCGGAGGCCAGTTCGAGGACGCCACCGAGCGGGCCGGCAACCTCGCCATGGCCGACCGGATCTGCGTCTCGGCCGTCTGGGCCGACTACGACAACGACGGCCGACGCGACCTCTACGTGACCTCGACGCGGGGGGGGAACGTCCTCTTCCACAACGACGGCTCGGGACGCTTTCGCGACGTGACGGGCGTGTCCGGGGCCGGCGTCGTCGCCCACTCCCAGTCGGCGACGTTCTTCGACGTTGACGGGGACGCCGACCTCGACCTCCTCGTCAGCAACACGGCGAAGTGGACGCTCGACGACCTCCATCCCGACGGCCGCTACTACCTCGGTCCCGCGGACCTGTTCGGCCTCGTGATGAGCCCGCCCGAGAAGAACCAGTTCCTCGAGAACCAGGGCGACGGGACCTTCCGTGACGCGACGGAGGCGTCGGGGCTCGCCGGCCCGGGGTGGTCGGGCGACACGGCGGTGTTCGACTACGACGAGGACGGCGACCTCGACGTCTGCGTCGCGAACATGTTCGGGCAGAGTCACCTGTACGAGAACGACGGGCGTGGCGTCTTCACCGACGTCGCGGAGCGCGTGCTGCCCCGCGTCTCGTGGGGCACGGTCGGGTGCAAGGCGTTCGACTACGACGACGACGGCCACCTCGACCTGTTGCTCGTGGACATGCACTCGGACATGTGGATGAACTGGCTCGAGTTCGTGCCCGACGCGCAGACGGCGAAGCAGAAGTTCCTCTCCCCGTTCGGTCCCGTCCCGGAGGGGAAGCGCCCGAAGTGGGGACCGGAGTTCATCGAGCGCCTGCAGGCCGACCCGAAGCGGGTGGTCTTCGGGACCACGCTGTGGCACGCGCTCGGCGGAGGGCGGTTCGAGGAGGTCTCCGACAAGGCCGGCGTGGAGACGCTCTGGCCGTGGGGGATCGCGACGGGCGACTTCGACGGCGACGGGCGCGAGGACGCCTTCCTGCCTTCGGGGATGGGCTACCCGTACGCGTTCCTGCCGTCGCCCCTCCTGATGAACCAGGACGGCAAGAGGTTCGTCGACCAGACGGCCGCGGCGGGGCTGGACCCGCTGCCCGGCGGGTCGCTGCTGCCCGGCAAGCACCGCGGCAAGACGATCGCGCGCAGTGCACGGGCCGCCGCGACGGCCGACTTCGACGCGGACGGCCGGTTGGATCTCGTCGTCTCGAACTTCAACGACCGCGCCCTCCTCTACATGAACCGGTGGAAGCCGCGCCCCTGGGTGGGCTTTCGCCTGAAGGGAACGCGCAGCAACCGCGACGCGGTGGGGGCGGTCGTGCGCCTCCACGTGGGGGGGCGCGTGCTCACGCGGCAGGTCCACGCCGCCGGCGGCTACCTCGCGCAATCCTCGCTCACGCTCCACTTCGGCCTCGGGAGCGCCGAGCGCGTCGACCGTGCCGAGGTAACATGGC
Organism: Planctomycetota bacterium; assembly: GCA_035537895.1. Lineage (GTDB taxonomy): Bacteria > Planctomycetota > PLA2 > PLA2 > JAEUHO01 > DATLLK01. The sequence continues at coordinate 284 of DATLLK010000338.1, read as the reverse complement.
CCGACGGCCGCAAGCAGGACCTCGGCCAGGTGGCGCTCGGAAAGGTCCACGGGGTCGAGGAGCCACGGTGAGAGCACTGCGCGGTCCCGAGGCGCTCCTCTTGTTCGCCGCGCTGATCGGAGTGGGGGCCTCTGCCGTGGTCGTCGTCTCGAGCGCTTCCGGCGATGCGGCGGCGGGCCGGCGCGCCGAGGCACGGCGCCTGACGGGCGGGTTGGGGCTCGGGTCCACGCTCGACCTCTCCGAGTGCCCGTACGGGTTCGACCCGCGCCTGGACGACGCGTGCG
>DATLLK010000337.1:0-2621 GCA_035537895.1 Planctomycetota bacterium | reverse complement strand
CCGCCGGACGTCGCACCGCCGTCCTGGCCGGCGATCCGCCGCCTGACCGTTCGCTTCGGCGCGCGGCCGGGGCGCACCGTGCTCGTGCTGGGTCTGCAGCTCGCCCGCAGCGCCGCCGACCTCGCGGCCCCGTTCCTGCTCGGCGTGACGATCGGGTCGCTCGAGCCCTTCGCGGGCCGCGGGGGCCCGCTGCCCGAGCAGTTCGCGACACTCGTCGTGCTGCTCGGGATCTCCATGCTCGTCAAGGCGGCGCTCCAGGTCGCGGCGACCCTCGCCTCCGCGTCCCTCGCGCAGGACCTCGAGAACGACCTGCGCACCGAGCTCTTCGCGAAGGTCCTGCGCCTGCCCTTCCGCTGGCACGACGAGAACCGCAGCGGCAAGACGATCGCCCGCAGCCTGCGCGACATGGAGAAGGCGAAGGGCTGGTTCCGGGAGGTCGCCTTCGGCTACGTCGAGGTCGGCCTGATCCTCATCGGGTCGGTCGCCCTCTCCTTCGCGATCCACTGGTCGTACGGCGTCGTGTCGACGGTCGTGCTCGGCGGCGTCGTCGTCGCGATCGCCGCGATCGGCGCGCGCATCGCCCGCATGGACCGGGGCGTGATGGCCCACTACGACCGGGTCACGACGACGACGCAGGAGAACGTCGCGGGCGCCCGCGTCGTGCGCGCCTTCGGCCGCGAGGACGCGGAGATCCGGCGCTTCGGCGGCCACCTCGGCGCCTTCTCGGGCTCCTGGGACGCGATGCAGCGCTACTGGACGGGTGTCCTGCCCATCGTCAACCACGCGAGCATCCTCGTCGTGCCGCTCGCGCACGCGGTCGGCGGCTGGCGGATGGCGCAGGAACCGGGCCCGGAGCGCTTGGGCGAGGCGCTCGCCGTGCTCCTGTACATGCGCGTCGTGAGGGACCGCGTGCGCCCGCTGACGCGCCTCGTCCTCCTGGGACAGGAGGCCGTCGCGAGCGCGACGCGCGTGTTCGAGGTGATCGACCGCGAGGAGGAGATCCGGGCCCCCGCCGCGCCCGCGACCCTGCCGGCGCGCGGCGGCGACCTGCGCCTCGAGGACGTGGAGTTCGCCCACGCGGGCGGCCGCGCGGTCCTCTCGGAGGTGACCCTCCACGTGCCGGCGGGCTCGAGCCTCGGGCTGCTGGGGCGCACGGGCTCGGGCAAGACGAGCCTCGTCCACCTCCTTCCGCGCTTCTACGACCCGACCCGCGGGCGCATCCTGCTCGACGGGATCGACGTCCGGTCGCTGGCCCCGGGCGCCTTGGCGCGCGCCATCGGCATCGTGTTCCAGGAGCCGTTCCTCTTCTCGGCGACGGTCGCCCAGAACGTGGCCTACGGGGACCCGGAGGCCTCGCGCGACCGCGTCGTGGCCGCCAGCCGGCAGGCGGCGGCGCACGAGTTCGTCGAGCGGCTGCCGAAGGGCTACGACACCCTCGTCGGCGAGCGCGGCGTGTCGCTCTCGGGCGGGCAGCGCCAGCGCCTGACGATCGCCCGCGCGCTCCTCGCCGACCCCCGCGTGATCGTCTTCGACGACGCGACCGCCGCCGTCGACGCGATCACCGAGAAGGAGCTCTTCGCCGGGATCCGCGCGGCCGCCCGCGGGCGCACGACCGTCGTGATCAGCCAGCGGGTGACCTCCGTGCGCTGGTGCGACCGGATCGCGGTGGTCGAGGGCGGCTGCGTCACCGCCATCGGCGACCACGCGGACCTCGTCGCGCGGTCCCCCCTCTACCGCGAGGTGCACGAGCACCAGGCGATGGAGCGCGCCACGTGAGCACCGACGAGATGGCGCTCGAGGAGGAGCTGGCGCGCGTCCCGCTGCGGCGGGCCACGTGGGCGCGGCTGTTCCGCTACCTCCACCCCCACCGGGTCCCGCTCGCGATCGGGCTCTCGATCGAGGCCTTCTGGGTGGTCCTGATGCTCGTGGACCCGTGGCTCGTGCGGCGGGCCGTGGACGGCCCGCTCGCGCAGGGCGACTTCCAGGGGGTGCTCGCCTGGGCGGGCGCGCTCGTGGGCGTCCTCGCCTTCCGCGCCGTGATCACCGTGATCGAGCTGCGCATGACGACCCGGGTCGGGGTGCAGGCGCTCCACGCCGTGCGGCAGGAGGTCTTCGACCACCTGCAGCGGCTGTCCATGCGCTACTTCGACCGGACCAAGCAGGGCCGGATCATCGCGCGGATCGACCGCGACGTGGAGACGCTCGAGCACACGTTCAGCTGGGGGCCCGTCGCCTTCGTGAACATGGCCGCGTGCCTGCTGTTCGCGTTCGCGCGCATCGTGTGGGCCCACCCCTACCTGACGCCGTTCGTGCTCGCGGCGGTCCCGGTGCTCTGGGGCCTGACGCGGCTCTTCGAGCGCGTGGGCTTCCCGGCCTACCGCCGCGTCCGGGAGACGCACTCGGCGATCAGCGCCCACGTCGCGGAGCGGATCACGGGCGTGCGCATCGTGAAGGGCTTCGCGGCGGAGGACCGCGAGGTCGAGGGGTTGAACGTCCTGCAGGCGCGCTACCGCGACGCCGTCATGGGTGGGGCGCGGGCGACGGCGGGCTTCGTGCCGGGCCTCTCGCTCGCGATCCAGGCGCTCGTCGTCGTGGCGGTCGTCATGGGCGCGACCCGCGTC
>DATLLK010000336.1:0-2570 GCA_035537895.1 Planctomycetota bacterium | reverse complement strand
GTCCGCTCCTCGAGGCGTGCCTGCCGGCGCTCGCAGCCGACGCGGAGGCGTGGCCCCTCGACGACCAGCGGTGGTTCCGGCTCGGCGCCGCCCGCGAGCTCGCGGGCGACCTCGCCGGGGCGGTCGAGGCGTACCGCCGCCAGGTGGCGCTCGACCCGCTCGCCACGACGATCGCCGCGTACGTGACGAAGCTCGAGGAGAAGCTCAAGGCCGCCCCGGGCGGGCGGTGAGGCGCCGCTACTCCATCAGCTCGGCCGACTTCTTGTCGACCAGGTCCTTCACCTTGCCCTCGTAGGTCTTCGTGAGCTCCTGGACCTGCTCCTTGGCGTCGGCCGTCTGGTCCTCGGTCATCGTCCGGTCCGCGTAGGCCGTCTCGGCCGACTTGTTCGCGTCGCGGCGGACGTTGCGGATCGAGACGTTGGTCTGCTCGCCGAGGTCGCGCACGACCTTCACGAGCTGCTTGCGGCGCTCCTCGGACAGCGGCGGGATGATGAGCCGGATCACCTTGCCGTCGGACTGGGGGTTCAACCCCAGGTTGCTCGTGCGGATCGCCTTCTCGACGTTGGCGATCGCCGAGGCGTCGAAGGGCTTGATCACGATCAGGCGCGGCTCGGGACAGCCGATCTGCGCCATCTGGCCGAGCGGGGTCATCGAGCCGTAGTAGTCGACGCGCAGGCCGTCGACGAGCGCGGGGGACGCACGTCCCGAGCGCAGCCCGCGCAGCTCCTGGGAGAGGTGCGCGACGGCCCCCTCCATCTTCTCCTCGGCGTCCAGCAGGATCTCGTCCGTCCCCATGGTCCACGGCCTCCGGCGTCAGGAGGGGAAACCGACCCAGGTGCCCACGCGCTCGCCGCCGAGCAGGCGGGCGAGGTTGCCGGGCACCGACATGTCGAACACCACGATGGGCAGGTTGTTCTCCTGGCACATCGTGATCGCCGTCCGGTCCATCACCTGGAGCCGGCGGGCGTAGACCTCCTCGAACGAGACGGACTCGAAGCGGCGGGCGTCGTCGTGGCGCTTGGGGTCCTTGTCGTAGATCCCGTCCACCTTCGTGCCCTTGAGCAGGGCCTGCGCGCCGATCTCGCTGCCCCGCAGCGCGGCCGTCGTGTCCGTCGAGAAGTACGGGTGGCCCGAGCCGCCCGCGAGGATCACGACGCGGCCCTTCTCGAGGTGGCGCATCGCGCGCCGGCGGATGTAGGGCTCGGCGACGCCGCGCATCTCGATCGCCGAGAGGACCCGCGTCGGGCGCCCCTGGCTCTCGAGCACGTCCTGGAGCGCGATCGCGTTGATGACCGTCGCGAGCATGCCCATGTAGTCGGCCGTCGCGCGCCCGACGCCGCGGATGGCCATCTGGGCGCCGCGGACGATGTTGCCCCCGCCGTTGACGATGGCGATCTCGACGCCGAGGCCCGCGGCGAGCGCGATCTCCTTCGCGAGCGCGTGGAGCGGCTCGCCGTCGATGCCGGTCTTTCCCTCGCCGGAGAGCGCCTCGCCCGAGACCTTGAGGAGGACGCGGCGCCAGGGGCCCCCGGTGCCGGGCACCGGCTCAGGCCACCCCGACCTGGAAGAGCGCGAAGCGTCCGATCGTCAGGGGCGACCCGACCTTCTTCGAGACGGCCTCCAGGACGGACTTCACGGTCTGCTTGTCGTCCATCACCCACGCCTGCTCGAGGAGGCAGCGCTCGGCGAAGAACTTGTCGAGCTTGCCGCGGAGGATGTTCTCGACCACCTGCGGCGGCTTGCCCGCCATCTTCGGGTCCTGCGCCGCCTGCGCGCGGTAGATCTCCATCTCCTTGTCCACGAGGTCCTTCGCGACCTCTTCGCGCGAGACCGCGACGGGCTTGGCGAAGGCGACGTGCTTGCCCAGGTCGTCCTGGAACGCCTTGACGTCGGGGGAGGCGAGCGCCGCGGCCGGGCCGCGGACCTCCGTCATGACGCCGACGCGGTGGTTGAAGTGGAGGTAGGTCGCGACGCGCCCCTCGCCCGCGAAGGAGGCGACGCTGCGGACCTGCATGTTCTCGCCGATGCGCGCGACGAGGTGCTTCACCGTCGTGTCGACGGTCTCGCCGGAGGGGAGCCGGCTCCCGAGCACGGCCTCGAGCGTCGCCGCCGCCGCGTCCTTCGCCCACGCCGACTCGAGCACGCCCTCGACGAGCGCCTTGAAGTCGGGCCCGCCCGAGACGGGCTCCGTCTCGCAGTCCACCTGGACCATCACGCCGCGGCTGCCGTTCGGCGCGGTGCGCACCGCGACGCGGCCCTCCTTCATCGCGCGGTCCGCCTTCTTGGCGGCCGTCTCGAGGCCCTTCTTGCGCAGCCAGTCGACGGCCTTCTCGAAGTCGCCGCCGGCGGCCTCGAGGGCCTCCTTGCACTTCATCATGGGCAGGCCGGTGCTCGCCCGCAGCTGCATCACGAGCTTCGCGCTGATCTCGGTGGTGGACATGGATTCCCTGCGTTCGCGGAGGTGAGGGGGCGTCGACTACTTCGGGGCGGGTTCGGTGCCGCCCTCGGCCGGCTTCACCGGCTCGTCCCCCTTCGCGTCCTTGCCCGGGCGGCGGGCGTCGTCCTCGTCC
>DATLLK010000335.1:0-5705 GCA_035537895.1 Planctomycetota bacterium | reverse complement strand
ACCAGCGACCCGACGGGGTCTGGAAGAGGTCCAGCACGTAGTCGAAGGCGGTGTTCGTCGGTCGGCCGAGCACATCCGCCGGGAGGTTCGGGAGCTCCGGCATGTCCGGCCACTCGGGACGGCGCGCCACGTGAATCGTGTCTCCCGGCCGGATCCCGCCGAGCGTCGCGCGTCCTTGCGCATCGGTCACGGCCGAGACCCTGCTCGCGTCCCCGAGGTGCTCCGGCGCACCCTCCGACCGCACCGCCTCGACGTCCACGCCGACGACCGGCTGGCCGTCCGTGTCCACGACCTCGACATGGATCGCCTTCTTGGCGCCGGTCGACGCCGCAAACCACATCAGGACCGCCAGGACGAGCAACCCGGCGAGGACCAGGCCCCCCTTGGACCGGACACTCCGGTCCGGGTCGACCTGCCTCCTTGCTCGCGGCGGGTCCAGCGGCCCGGCGTCGGGCGTGCGCGCGTCGCCGTCGCTCGCTCGTGTGCCGGGCATACCCCTCCGGGCTCGGGTGGGGGGCGTCACCACCCTCTCCCCGCCGAGGATAGCAATGCCGGACTCGGGGCGTGGCTGGCGGCCCCCGGTACCCGAGGGCGTCGGAAACCCGAACGGATTCGACCGTGCGGGAAGGCGTATGCTGACGGGAGCGTCCAAGTCCGCGGAGGGCACCCGATGCGCCGCACCGCTCTGTTCGTGGTCCTCGCCCTGGCCGTCGTGGCGTTCCTCGCCCCGCGGGCGGGCGCCGGGACCGAGGAGATCGACTACGCGACGTACGACGCCCGCGTGACGGACAGCAAGGGCATCTCGACCGACCTGATCGATTTCGGCTACGCGACGAGCGTGAACATCCTGATGGCCTACCGCGGCGACGCGGAGGTCGAGATCCCCTGGCGCCGCATCCGGCGCATCTCGGTCGGCCCGTACGTGGACGTCGACCGCCGCGCGCCCTGCACCGTCACGCTGAAGAACGGCAAGACGTTCGACCTCACGATCGACAACATCGAGGAGACCCGCCTCCTGCGCGGGAAGGCCGAGTTCGGCGAGTACCGGATCCGGATGGCGCAGGTGCGAACGATCGAGCTCGTCCGTCTGTCCCACTCCGAGGACGACGCACCCCGACCGTAAGGTCGCTGTCCGGCACGTCGGGCTCCGGCACGCCCGTCGGGAGCGCCAGCCAAAGGCCCGGGGTCGGTCCCCGTCGGGGCTGAACGTCCCTTCGCCGTCCGGGTATCCTCCCCCCGATGGCCGACGACGGCCCGCGCTACCTCCTCGCCTTCGACACCTTTCGCCTCCCGCATCACCTCACCGACGTGCTGGTGGTGGGCACCGGGGTGGCCGGGTACTCCGCGGCGCTCGCCGCCGCCGGTCGAGGGGCACGCGTGCTGCTCGTGGCGAAGGGCGACCTCGACCAGAGCAACACCGGCTGGGCGCAGGGCGGCGTCGCCGCCGTCGTCGACGGGGACGCCACGGCGATCGAAGCGCACGCCCGCGACACGATCGACGTCGGGCACGGTCTCTGCGACCCCAACGTCGTCCGGACCGTGGTCGGTGGCGCGGCCGAGCGCATCGAGGCGCTCGTGTCGATGGGGGCGACCTTCGACGGCGACCCGGGCTCCCCGGCCCTCGCGCTCGAGGGCGGGCACTCCCAGGCCCGCGTGCTCCACGCCCGCGGCGACGCGACCGGCGCCGAGATCCGGGACACGCTCCGGCGCGCCGCCCAGGCGTCGCCCCAGATCGACCTCTGGCCGCGCTCCTTCGTCGTCGACCTCCTGACCGACGACGACGGCCGGTGCCGGGGCGCGCTGCTCATGACGGCCCAGGGCCTGTGCTCGGTCTGGGCGAGCGCCGTCGTGCTCGCGAGCGGCGGGTACGCCCAGATCTTCCGCGAGAGCACGAACGTCCCCGGGGCGACCGGCGACGGCGTCGCGGCGGCGCTTCGGGCCGGCGCAGTCCTTCGGGACCTCGAGTTCGTGCAGTTCCACCCGACGACGCTCTACCTGGCGGGCGTCCCGCGGTTCCTCATCTCCGAGGCCGTCCGCGGCGAAGGGGCCCACCTCGTCGACGACCGGGGCCGCCGCTTCGTCCAGGAGGCCGATCCCCGCGGCGAGCTCGCTCCCCGCGACGTCGTCTCGCGCGCCATCCTGCGCCAGCTCGCCCGGCCCGACGTCACGGGCGTGTTCCTCGACATGACGCACCTGGGCCCGCGCGCGACGACCCGCTTCCCGGGCATCGTCGCCGCGTGCCGGATGCACGGCCTCGACCCCGCGCACGACCGCATCCCGGTCCGGCCCGCCGCGCACTACTCGATCGGCGGCGTCGCGACCGACCTCGACGGCGCGTCGAGCGTCGTCGGGCTCTACGCGGCGGGCGAGGTCTCCGCGAGCGGGTTGCACGGCGCGAACCGGCTCGCCTCGAACTCCCTCCTCGAGGGGCTCGTCCTCGGGCACCGGGCGGGGCTCGCCGCCGCGGCGGCCTCCGCCGGCCGCGCCGCGCCGCGCGCCCTCCACATCCACGGCGAGGGCACCCGGGGCGACGCCGCCGGCAACCTCGACGAAGAGGACCTGCGCGCGTCCCTGCGCGCCCTCCTCTGGCGGATGGTCGGGATCGAGCGCCACGGCGGCGCCCTGACGGGCGCGGTCGCGGCGATCGGCGGCTGGGAAGGGTTCGCCCGGCGCGTCGGCGGCGACGGCCTCGAGCGGATCGTCCTCCTCAACATGCTGTGCGTCGCGCGGCGCGTCACCGAGGCGGCGCTCCTGCGCGAGGAGAGCCGGGGCACCCACTTCCGCCGCGACTTCCCGCAGCGCGACGACACCCTGTGGCGCTCCCGCCTCCTCCACCGGCGTGGTCAGCCCGTGTGGAAGGAGCCGCTGCCCGCCGAGGTCGCCGTCGCGGCCACCGTGGAGGGCGCCGGCCGGTGAAGGTCGATCCCGCCTCGGGGCGTCGCCGCGACGGTCAGCGCGAGGGCGCCGTCCTCCTCGGGTTGAAGCTCCCGCGCGACCCCGCCTCCTACGACGAGCCCCTCGAGGAGCTCGCCCGCCTCGCCGACACGGCGGGCGTCGACGCCCTCGAGCGGGTCGTGCAGAACCGCGCAAAGCCTGACGCCTCGACGTACGTGGGATCGGGGAAGGCGAAGGAGGTGGGGGCCCTCGCCATGGGCGTCGGCGCCACCCTCGTGATCGTCGACCACGACCTCTCGCCGTCCCAGGCGCGCAACCTCGAGAAGCTGATGGGCCTGCGCGTCGTGGACCGCACGGAGCTGATCCTCGACATCTTCGCGACGCGCGCCCGCAGCGCGGAGTCGCGCGCCCAGGTCGAGCTCGCGCAGATGGAGTACTCGCTCCCGCGCCTGAAGCGCCTGTGGACGCACTTGAACCGCGAGACGGCCTCGGGCAAGGCGGGCGTCGGGCTGCGAGGGCCGGGCGAGCGCCAGCTCGAGATCGACCGCCGCCTCGTCCGCCTGCGGATCCGCGACCTGAAGCGGGAGCTCGAGGAGATGCAGGCGCGCCGCCGGCGGCGCGTCGAGGCGAGGTCGAAGCTCTTCTCCGTGGCCTTCGTCGGCTACACGAACGCGGGCAAGAGCACGCTCATGCGGAAGCTGACCGGGGCCGACGTCCTCGTCGAGGACCGGCTCTTCGCCACGCTCGACACCACGACCCGCTCGTGGGACCTGCGGCCCGGGCGCCGGGTCTACCTGTCCGACACCGTGGGCTTCATCCGGGACCTCCCGCACCACCTGGTCGCCTCCTTCCTGACCACGCTCGAGGAGGCGCGCCGCGCCGACCTGCTGCTCCACGTGGTGGACGCGCACGACCCCGACGCCCTGTCCCACGTCGACGTCGTCGACCGCGCGCTGGCCGACATCGGGGCGGGCGGCGTCCCGCGCGTGCTCGTCCTGAACCAGGTCGACCGCGTGCGCGAGCCCCTCGCCCTCCGCGTCCTGCGCGAGCGGCTGCCCGACGCCGTGCTCACGAGCGCGGTCACGGGCGAGGGCCTCGACGAGCTGGCCGACGTCGTCGTCGAGCACGTCCTGCGCCGCGCGCGCGACGTCGTCGTCGAGGCGGACCCGGGCAACGGCCGCCTCCTCGCCCGCCTGCGCGAGTGGGGCGACGTCGTCGAGGTGACCTTCCCCGACGCCCGCGCGCGCGTGGTCGTCCGCCTGGCCGCGCGCCACTTCGAGAACGTGCGGCGCGAGGGCGGCACGATCCTCGAGCCCGACGGGACGCCCGTCCCCGCCGAAGAGCGCTGGAGGTAGGGCCGTGGCGAGGTCCCGCGCCCACGTGGCGCAGGACCCCGCCTCGTCCGCGGGCTAGGCCTTCGCGGCCGCCCCGGCCGCCGGCAGCGCCCCGCCCGGCAGGTCGCGCTTCACCTGCTCGAGCGCCCGCTCCGGGTCCTCCTGGAAGGACCAGGGGACGACGAGCGCGAGGCCGGCGATGAAGCCGAAGATCCCGAAGGCGATCGCCCACGCGAACAGCACCCCGACGGTGGCGAGGATGGGCAGGAGGAAGAGCCCCCAGAACACGCCCAGCCAGAACTCCCCGGTGGTGAGCCAGACCGCGATCGTCAACGCCACGGCGGCGGCCGCGAGGACGAGGCCCCACGGCTTGCGCGCCGGCCACGTGGCCACGAAGAGCCGCGGGCGGTAGGCGCGGATCTTCACCCAGAACCAGGGCAGGAAGAGCAGCAGGGGCGCCGCGATGCCGATCGTCGAGTAGACGCCGACGGCCGTGCCCGCGAGCAGCGTGTAGCTGATGCCCTCGAGCAGGCTCCGCTGGCCGAGGTTCACGGCGAAGAGCACGACCAGCGTCAGGAACACGGTCAGCGTCGTCCGGATGGTGCGGGCGAGCGTCTGGTTCACCGCGTCGTCGATCATGCCGGAGGTGATCTTCAACGACTTGCCCCGCAGCTCGCGGAGGCGGTCGAACGTGACGACGGTGTCGTTCACCGAGTAGCCGACGATCGTCAGGAAGGCCGCCACGAGGCCCATGTTGATCTTGGCGTCGACGAAGCCCAGGTGGTCCGCCAGCACGACGGCCCCGAGGGCGATCGTCACGTCGTGCACGAGGCAGAGGACGGCCGCGAAGCCCATGGCGTAGGACCGGAAGCGGAACGCCACGTAGACGATGATGGCGACGAAGGAGAGCAGCAGCGCCACCAGCGCGTCGTCGCGCATGCGCTTGGCGACGCCGGGGCCGATCAAGTCGTTCACCGGGAACGGGTCGGCGAGCAGCACGAGCCGAGCCCCGTCGGACGGCACGCCCGCCGCGACGAGCGCGTCGTCGAAGGACGGCCCGGCCATGTACTCGCGCACGTCCGCGAGCAGGGTCTCGGGGTTGGTCTCGGCGGGCGTGCTCGCGGCGGCGAGGTCGCTCTTCCACCACAGCTCGAAGCTGCGGGCCGAGCGCTTCGTGCCGGCCGCGGCGGCCGGCGTCGTCTCGACCACCTCGATCGTGCGCGTCACGCGGTCCGAGGGGAGCTTGACCCGCCGGCTCGCGCCGGCCTCGTAGCTCCAGTAGGGCATGCGCGTGAGCGTGTTCTTGACGACGTCGGTCGTGAGCGCCCCTTGGGGGTCCTCGACCGCGATCTGGAAGCGAAGGCGCCCGTCGAAGTCCTTCTTCGGGTCGTCGTCGCCCTTCTTCACGTACGCGGTCGGGCGCTCCTTCACCCACGGCGGCATGAGGCGGTCGCGCAGCGTCTCCTCGAGGTAGGC
>DATLLK010000334.1:0-12261 GCA_035537895.1 Planctomycetota bacterium | reverse complement strand
GGTTGTTAGTCAAGAGCCGCATGCGCCGCACGCCGAGGTCGAAGAGGATCTGGGCGCCGATGCCGTACTCGCGGTGGTCCGCCTTGAAGCCAAGGCGCTCGTTCGCCTCCACGGTGTCGAGGCCCTGCTCCTGGAGCGCGTAGGCCCGCAGCTTGTTGAGGAGGCCGATACTGCGGCCCTCCTGGCGCATGTAGAGGACGACGCCCCGTCCCTCGGCGGCGACGCGCGCGAGCGCGGCCTCGAGCTGGGGCCCGCAGTCGCAGCGTCGGCTGCGGAAGACGTCCCCCGTCAGGCATTCGCTGTGGGCCCGCACGAGCAGGGGCTCCTCGACGGCCGGGTTCCCGCGTTCCCCCTCGGGCGGCGTCGGGATGCCCATCGTCATCGCGAGGTGGGGCTCGGGGTCCGTGCGGCTGACGTAGGCGTGGAGCTGGAAGGCGCCCCACGGCGTCGGCACCTGCACCGTCGTGTCGCGGTGGATCAGGCGCTCGCGCCGGCGCCGCCACTCGATGACGTCGCGCACCGAGCACATCTTGAAGCCGTGCTGGGCCTGGAAGCGCTCGAGGTCGGGGACGCGCGCCATGGTCCCGTCGACGTTCATCACCTCGCAGATGACGCCCATCGGCTTCAGCCCGGCGAGGCGGCAGAGGTCCACGGAGCCCTCGGTCTGCCCCGACCGGCGCAGGACGCCGCCCTCGGCGGCGCGGATCGGGTAAACGTGGCCCGGCCGCGCGAGGTCCTCGGGCTTGCAGTCGTCGCGGACGGCGGTGCGGATCGTCGTCGCCCGGTCGCGCGCCGAGACGCCCGTCGTCACGCCCTGCTTCGCCTCGATCGTCACCGTGAACTGCGTGCCGAACCGCGACGAGTTGATCGCGACCTGGAGCGGGAGGTGGAGCGAGTCCGCCTTCTCGTTCGTCATCGTCAGGCAGACGATGCCGCTGCCCTGGCGGATCATGAAGTTGATCGTCTCGGCCGACGCGAGCTCCGCCGCCGCGACGAGGTCGCCCTCGTTCTCGCGGTCCGGGTCGTCGACGAGGATGACCATCCGCCCGGCCCGCAGCTCGTCGAAGATCTCGGGAAGCGGGGAGAAGGCCATGCGGCGACGATCCGGGGGACTGGACCGGGCCAGGAGCGTCCCGGCCCCCCGGGAACCCCCGGGGCGCCCCTATGCTAGCGGTGTTGCGGGGAGCCCCCACATGAAGCCCGCGTGCCGTTCGTCCGTCCTCCTCCTCCTCCTTGCCGGAGCGCTCGCCACCGCGCCGTCGGCCTTCGGCGAGGAGGTCGTGCTCAAGTCGGGCACCCGCTATGACGCCTCGGTCGTCGAGCTGCTCCCGGGAGCCGACGCGACGCAAGGCGACGTCCGGTTCACGGTGCACATCGGCAGCGGCACGGCGACGTTGATGCTCCCCTGGGACCGCATCGACTCCGACAGCCTCCTCGGGCTCGTCGCGGCCCGCACCGACCTGACGAAGGGCGCGGGACACCTGGCGCTCGCGCGCCTCGCCCTCTCGCGGGGGCTCTACGCGCGCGCGACCGCGTCCTTCCGCCGCGCCGCCGAGCTCGACCCCGCGCTCGCGGGCGAGCGCGACGCGGGCATCGTCGCGATCCGCGACGACCTCGCGAAGCGCGCGCTGGTCGAGGCGGAGGCCGACATGAAGCGCGGGCGCAGCGACCTGGCGCTCGAGAAGGCGCGCGCGGTCGCCGTGGGCCGCGCCGCGGACGACCCGATCGCCGAACGGGCCCGCGGCGTCGCGGAGCTGGCCGAGCGCCTCGTCGAGCGCGAGCGCGCGCAGCGCGAGGCGAAGGCGGCCGCGGAGGCGAAGGCCGCCGCGGAGATCGCGGCGCGGCTCCTCGAGAGCACGCTCGTGCGCGTGGACGAGCTCGCGCAGGGGGCCGTCCTCGAGCGCGAGCGCGCCTCGGACCCCGACCTCTCGGGGCCCTCGGTGCTCCGGGCGCTCGAGGCCGCGGAGGGGCGCCTGAAGGAGGCGCGCCGCCTGCTCGCCTCGCTGGCCAACGTGCCCGCCGAAGTGCTGACCGAGGTCACGTCCCGCGACGAGGAGATCGTGCAGCTCCTGGTCGACGACTACCTCGACCTCGCGGACCTGCACCGCGTGACCCGCCGCTTCGACCGCGCCCGTGCGTACGCGCGCGCGGCCGGCATCCTCGCGCCCGACGACGTCCGTGTCCGCGACGTCCGCGACCGGATTGACCGCGACGCGGCGGCTCCGCCGCCCGAGGAGTACTACCCGGAGAACTACGGCTACGGCTGGGGCGGGTACGCCTACCGGCTCGGCCTCGGTTGGCCCGGGGTCGTCGTCACGCGTCGCTATCCGAACTACGTTCGGCGTCCGTACGGTCCCCGTCCCGTGCTGCGCGGACCGGGGAACCTGCCGTCCGGTTGGTGAACCCGTTCCGGAACCCGGTTTCAGCCGCGCGCCCCGCGATCGGCGCTAGGCTCGGGACCGAATCCGGGGGGCCCGATGTCCACGACAGAGCTCGCGCACGTGCGGCCGCTGCGACGCGCCGACCTGGCGCGCCTCGCGGACCTTCGACTGTGGTTCCTCGCCGAGACCGCCAGGCTCGAGCCTCGGCTCCGCCTGTCGCCGGAGATCCGGGAGCGCCTGCCCCACGAGGGGTCGATCTGGCTCGGCCAGGAGGACCGCGTCGTCCTCGTCGCCGAGGACGCCACGGGAGCGTCGCCCGCGGGGGAGGACCCGCCGCTCGTCGGCTACGCCACCGGCCTCGTCTCCGTCTGGCCGCCCCTGTGGAAGACCCAGCGCGTGGGGGAGGTCGGCGACGTCTTCGTCATCCCCGACCGTCGCCGCCACGGCGTCGGCCGCGCCCTGATGCAGGGCGTGATCGAAGCGCTCTCCCGCCGCGGCGTGGAGGTCCTGCGCGCGCCCGTGCCCGTCCGCAACGACGGCACGACCGCCCTTCTCCGGTCCTTGAGCTTCGAGCCGGTGCTCCGCATCGCCGAGCGCCCGCTCAACGGAGGGCGCTGACGTGGAGGCGATCCCGATCCGCACCGCCCGCCGCGGGGACGTGCCGAGCCTCCTGATGCTCTGGGGCGCGATGGTCGAGGAGAACGCGCGCGTCGACGGCCGTCTCGCCATCCACCCGGACGCGCGGGAGCACATGTCGCGCGCGCTCGCCGCCTGGATCGACGACCCGACCCGGGTCGTCCTCGTGGCCGAGGAGGGCCGGCGGCTGATCGTGGGGTTCGCCGCGGGGCACGTGACCGACGGCGACTCGCTGCACGCGGCGCGACGCCTCGGCCAGATCACGGACTGCTTCGTGGCGCCTGCCCGGCGGCGCGGAGGCTGCGGCCGGCGGCTCGTCAGCCGCCTCCACGACCTCCTGCTCGAGAAGGGGGCCGAGTGCGTCCGGCTCCAGGTGGCCGCGCGCAACGAAGGGTCGCAGGACTTCTGGCGGACGCTCGGCTACGAGGTCCTGGAGGACGTGCTCGAGCGGCCCCCCGTCCCCATGCGCCCGCGATAGCTTCGGCGCAGCCGAAGTTCTGCTCTTCCTTGTCTGGTCCTGACGGCGCTTTGAAATCTGCTGTCAGGCGAGCCATCTGCCGCCAGGCGAGCGCGAGGAGACCGAAGCGAGGCGGGCAAGCGGAGGCGGAGGGCCCAGCACGCCCGGGCAGCGAGACGCTCGTAGTGCGCAGCCTGCAGCCTACGGCACGACCTTGAACTTGCGCTCGGTCCGGTTGAACGGGCCGGGCACCGGCTTGCCCTCGCGGTCGATCAGCTCGAGGACGAGCACGTGGTCGCCGGCAGCGGGCGGGGTCGCAAGCACCCACGGCTTCCACGTCGCCCACTCCGTGCGGGCGACCTTCTCCTGGGTCGCGCCGAGCCGGATCTCCTCGTCCCACGTGCTGACGACGGTGCCGTCGAGGGTGGCCCGTACCGAGTACTCGCCGGGACCGAGCTTCACGTTGGCGAGGTGGAAGTCGACCATGAACTTCGCGTGCTCGGGGGAGCCGACCTTGTACTCGCCCTTCGGGCGGCTGTACGTCAGGAGGGGCGCCTTCGGGTCGAACTCGGCGAGGAGCCCGCCCTTCTTCTTCACGTGGAACCGGACCCACGCGTAGGCGCCCGGGTTCTTCCTCGACTCGTGGTGGAGCGCGCCGGCCGGGTCCTTGGGACCCGCGGAGGGGAACGCGCGGACGACGTGCGTGCCCTCCGTCATGAGCCTGGGGTCGAGGCGGACCGGCGCCGAGACGTCGTAGACGGCGACGTAGGGCTCGTTGTCCACGATCACGTGGACGTGGGGCCCGTCCTTCCCGTGCACGCGGCCGATCGCGTAGTTGCGCAGGTCGAGGACCACCTCCACGTCGTGCGCGTCGAGGACCTGGTCCATCCGCGGGGCCGCGATGAACAGCCGGGGCCCCTCCGGCCGCTCGCCGGGCTTCGTGCCGGCGTCGCAGCCGGCCAGCAGGCCGCCGAGGACCGCGAGGACGGGAAGGATCGGACGACGCATGGGAGACTCCGGGCCCGAGGGGGGCGGGATTGTACGGGGGCTTGCCCCGGGCTCGCTTGCCGCTGCGCACCGCCCTCCGTAGGATCCGCCCGCGCCCGCGGGGGCGCTCGACCGGAGACGACTCCATGCGCCGCCCCCTTCGCCTCGCGCTCGCGACCCTCGTCGCCCTCCTCCCCGTCGGCTCGCCGGCCCGCGCGGCCGAGGACGAGCTCGTCGTCGGGGTGCTCCTGCCGATGACGGGCGACAACGCCACGTTCGGGGAGGAGTCGTGGAACGGGATCCGGATCGCGGAGAAGGAGGTCCGCGCGAAGGACCCGTCCTTCAGGTTCCGGCTCGAGCTGAACGACGAGCAGTCCAAGCGGGAGATGGTCGCCCCCCAGACGAAGCAGCTCATCGAGAACCACGGCGCCGGGATCGTCGTGGGCTCGGTCGCGTCCTCGAACACGATGCAGGCCGCCATCGTGTGCAAGGAGGCGGGGATCCCCCTGCTCACGCCCGCCTCGACGAACGACAAGCTCACGCTCGAGACGGACAAGTACGGGGAGAACGTCTTCCGCGTCTGCTTCCAGGACTCCTTCCAGGGGACGATGCTCGCCCGCTTCGCCTGGAGCACGCTCGCGGCGAAGAACGCGGTCGCCGTCGTGGACAAGGGCCAGGCCTACTCCGTGGGCCTCGCCGAGCAGTTCGAGAAGGAGTTCAAGCGGCTCGGCGGGACCGTCGCGACCGAGCACTACACGTCGGCCGACAAGGACTACACGACCCTCGTCCAGAAGGTCGGTGGCATGAAGCCGGGCGTGATCCTGATCTCGGGCTACTACCCGCAGGCGGGGCCCATGATCAAGCTGTCCAAGGACGCCTGGAAGGGCGTGCCCATCATCGGCGGCGACGGCCTCGACTCGCCCGACCTGCTCCCGCTCGCGGGCGAGACGGACGCGCGCGTCTACTTCAGCAGCCACTTCGTGGCGTCCGACACCGACCCGCTCGTGCAGGGGTTCGTCGCGCGCTACCAGGAGACGTACGCGGGCGCCGACCCGGGCGCCATGGCGGCGCTCGGCTACGACGCGATGCTCGCCGTGTGGCACGCCGCGAAGAAGGCGAAGGCCGCCAACGGGGGGAAGTCGCCCTCGCCGTCGGAGCTCTCCGCGGCCCTGAAGGGCCTCGATTTCACGGGCGTCACGGGCCACATCCTGATCGGCCCCGACCGCACGCCGCGCAAGGCCGTCGTGATCGTCCAGGCCGCGGGCGCGTTCCAGTTCGTCGAGAAGATCCAGCCGGAATGAGGGCCGGTTGAAGCCCACCCCGCGCTCCGCCTTCCAGGCGCTCGTCGCGCTCGGTTTCGGCTACGTCGTCGTCCGCATGTTCGCGGGCGACGCGGGGGCGGGACGCACGCTCCTCGACTACCTCGCCATCGGCACGGCGCAGGGGGCGATCTACGCCTTCGTCGCGCTCGGCTACACGATGGTCTACGGCATCATCCGGCTGATCAACTTCGCCCACGGCGAGTTCTTCATGGCGGGCGCGTTCGCCGGCTACTTCGTGCTGCGCGACGCGGGCATCGAGCGCATCGCCCTCCCCCAGCCCTGGCCGCTCGTCGCCTCCTACGCCGTCGCGCTGCTCGCCGGCGCCCTGCTCGCGGGCACGCTCGCCGTGCTCGCCGAGGCGCTGTGCTACCGCCCGATCCGCAAGGCGGGCCGGATCGCGGCGCTGCTCACGGCCGTGGGGCTGTCCCTCCTCCTCCAGAACGTCGCGCGCCAGGTCCCCGCGATCGGGCCGACCCAGCGCCCGTGGCCCGACCCGCGCCTCTGGGCGAGCGTCGAGGACGTCCCCGACCCCGCGGACGCGAACTGGTACGAGCTGCGCACGTTCACGTCGCCCTCGGGGGACTCGGTCGAGCGCGAGAAGCTCGTCGTCGCGAAGAGCCGGAGCATGCCTCCCGCCGTGCGGGAGCGCCTCCGCGCCGAGGGCGAGGCCTCGGTCTACCGCAAGGCGTCGATCGAGCCCCGCGTCGTCGACCGGACGATCGTGCTGATGCTCGCCGTCTCGACGGCGATCCTCTGGTTCCTCGTCCGCCGCACGCGGACGGGACGGGCGATGCGGGCCGTCTCCGAGGACCTGCCCGCCGCCCAGCTGATGGGCGTGAACGTGAACCGGATCGTCGCCGCCACCTTCTTCCTCGGCGCCCTCCTCGCGGGCCTCGGAGGCGTCGCCTACTGCGCGAAGTACGGCCAGGTCGACCCGCTCACCGGCTTCATGCCGGGGTTGAAGGCCTTCATCGCGGCCGTCGTGGGCGGGATCGGGTCGATCCCCGGCGCCGTGGTGGGGGGGCTCTTCCTCGGGGTCGCCGAGAACCTCTTCGGCGCCTACGTCTCCACGGAGTGGAAGGACGCGCTGGCCTTCGGCCTGCTCGTCGTCGTCCTCCTCGTCCGGCCGAGCGGCCTCCTCGGGCGCGTCCGCCGGGAGAAGATCTGACCGTGACGCTGCTCGCCTTCCAGTTCACCTGGCCCTGGCTCGCCGAGGTGCTCGTCGGCGTCGTGCTCTACGCCACGCTCGCGGCCTCCCTCAACCTGATCACGGGCTACGCGGGGATGTTCTCCCTCGGCCACCACGGATTCTTCGCCGTCGGGGCCTACGCCGCGGGCTGGGTCGTCTCCGTCGCGGGCGAGGTCGCGCCCGGCTCCCCGGCGGGCTTCGGGCTCTTCCTCGCCTCCGCGGCCGCGGGGGCGGCGGCGGCCGCCGCCGCGGGCCTCCTCGTGGGGCTGCCCTGCCTTCGCCTGCGCGGCGATTACCTGGCGATCGCCACCCTCGCCTTCGGCGAGATCGTGCGCATCACGATCCAGAACACCCGGGCGCTCGGGGGCAGCCTCGAGCTGTCGGTCCCGCGCCTCCTCCTGCAGCCGCAGGGCCTCGCGGAGGTCGCGACGTTCCGCTGGCTCTTCCTCGGCATCGGCGTCCTCCTCCTCGCGGCGACCCTGCTCGTGATCCGCAACCTGATCCGATCGGCCCACGGGCGGGCGATCGTGTCGATCCGCGAGGACGAGGTGGCGAGCGAGCTGCTCGGCGTGCGCACGACCCGCTACAAGATCGGCGCCTTCGTCCTCGGCGCCGCCTTCGCCGGTCTCTGCGGCTGGTACTACGCCCACTACAACGGGTCCATCGCGCCCGCCAACTTCGACTTCCTCGTCGGGATCCGGATCCTCCTGATCGTCGTGCTGGGCGGGCTCGGCTCGCTCTCGGGGACCGTCGCGGCGGCGGTCGTCCTCGTCGGCCTCGAGCGCCTCCTCCAGACCGGGATCTTCGGCACGACGCTCAAGGAGTGGATGCAGGTCGAGTACGCCCTCCTCCTGATCCTGCTCATGCTCCTGCGGCCCAACGGGATGTTCGGCACCCGCGAGGTGACCGACCTCCTCCGCCGCCGTCGGCGCGCGGAGGGCGCGTCGTGAGCGGCGTGCTGCTCGAGGCCCGCTCGATCTGCAAGAGCTTCGGCGGCTTAAAGGCCGTCCAGGGCGTCTGCCTCCACGTCGGCGCGGGCGAGATCGTGGCGCTGATCGGCCCGAACGGCGCCGGCAAGACGACCTGCTTCAACTGCCTCACGTGCGCCGACCGCGTGACGGACGGCGACGTCCTCGTCGACGGCCGCTCCGTCCGCGGCTGGCCCGCGTGGAAGGTCGCGCAGGCGGGCGTCGGGCGGACGTTCCAGAACATCCGCCTGTTCAAGGAGATGACGGCCCTCGACAACGTGCTCACGCCGAGCACGTTCCGCGCGGGCTACGGGTTCCTCGCGACGGTCCTTCGGACGCCCGGCTTCCGCGCGGCCGAGGCGCGCCTGCGCGCGCAGGCGCGGGAGTGCCTCGCGATGGTGGGGCTCGCCGGCCACGAGGAGACGCGCGCGCGGGAGCTCGCCTACGGACCGCAGCGGCGCCTCGAGATCGCGCGGGCGCTCGCGCTCGAGCCGCGCGTGCTGCTCCTCGACGAGCCCGCCGCGGGCATGAACCCCTCGGAGAAGGTCGAGCTGGCCGGGCTCGTGCGCCGCATCCGCGACGCGCTCGGGATCGCGATCCTCCTGATCGACCACGACATGAAGTTCGTCATGGGCCTCTCCGAGCGCATCTACGTGCTCGACCACGGGGAGCCCATCGCAGAGGGACCTCCCGAGGTCGTCTCGCGCGACCCGCGCGTCGTCGAGGCCTACCTGGGTTCCGCCGCGGTCGAGGGCGGCGACGATGCTTGAGGTCGAGGGCCTCGTCGTCGCCTACGGGGCCGTCGAGGCCCTCCACGGCATCGACCTTTCGGCCGCCGAGGGCGAGATCGTGGCGCTGATCGGCGCCAACGGTGCGGGGAAGACGACGACGCTCAAGGCGATCTCCGGGCTCCTTCCCGCGCGCGCGGGACGGGTGCTCCTCGACGGCCGCCCGATCACGGGGCTCGCTCCGCACAAGATCGTCGGCCTCGGCGTCTCCCACGCGCCCGAGGGGCGGCGCATCTTCACGGACCTGACCGTGCGGGAGAACCTCTCGCTCGGGGCCTACGTCGCGCGGAGCCGGCGCGCCGAGGCGGAGCGCCTCGAGCGCGTGCTCGAGCTCTTCCCGCGGCTGCGCGAGCGCATCGAGCAGGCCGGCGGCACCCTCTCGGGCGGCGAGCAGCAGATGCTCGCGATCGGGCGCGCCCTGATGGCCGCGCCGCGCATGCTCCTGCTCGACGAGCCGAGCCTCGGGCTCGCGCCGCTCCTCGTCCAGGAGATCTTCCGGGAGATCGCGAGGATCAACCGCGAGGACGGGGCGACGATCCTCCTGGTCGAGCAGAACGCGCACATGGCCCTCTCCCTCGCGCACCGCGGCTACGTCCTCGAGACGGGCCGCGTCGTGCTCGCCGACGACGCGAAGCGGTTGCTCGCCGACCCGCAGGTGCGGGGTGCCTACCTGGGGACCGCGTGACGCCCCGTCGCGCGATCGTGCTGCTCTCGGGGGGGCTCGACTCGAGCACCTGTCTCGCGGTCGCCCGTCGCGACGGGTACCGCACGGTCGCCCTGACCGTGGACTACGGCCAGCGCCACCGTGCCGAGCTCGAGGCGGCGCGCCGGGTCGCGCAGGCGCTCTCCGCCGACGCCCACCGCGTCGTCGCCGTGGACCTGCGGGCGCTCGGCGGGAGCGCGCTCACGTCGGACGCGGTCGACGTGCCCAAGGGCCGCGACGACGCCGAGATCGGGACCGGCATCCCGGTCACCTACGTCCCCGCGCGCAACACCGTCCTGCTCGCGGTCGCGACGGCGGCCGCGGAGGCGGAGGAGGCCGACGCGGTCTACGTGGGGGTGAACGCGCTCGACTTCAGCGGCTACCCGGACTGCCGACCCGAGTTCCTCGACGCCTTCCGCGAGGTGGCCCGGGTGGGCACGCGCCGGGGCGTCGAGGGCCGCCCGATCGAGTTCCGCGCGCCGCTGCTCCACCTGACGAAGGCCGGGATCGCGCGCCTCGCCCTCGAGACGGGCGTGCCGGTGGCGCTGACACTCTCCTGCTACGATCCGCCGCCGGCGCGGGAGGGGTCGTCGGTCGTCCACTGCGGGCGGTGCGACGCCTGCCGCCTGCGGCGCAGGGGGTTCGCGGAGGCGGGTCTCGCCGACCCGACGACGTATGCGGAGTGATCGCGCGCTCGTACGCGTCCTCGCCGGGGCGGCCCTCCTGGCCCTGCCGGGCCGTCTCGGCGCGGAGGACGCACCGGCCCCGGCGGCCGCGCCGCGGGCGGCCGCCGAGGAGGCGGGGGCGTTCGCGGCGCGCGTGGACGCGGCGATCGCGAAGGGCCTCGGGTGGCTGAGGAACCGGCAGATGCAGGAGGGGACCTGGCGGTTCGTGCGCGAGGACCCGCCGGTCCCCGTCGGCGACCACGCGCTCGCCCTCCTGACGCTCGCCAAGTGCGGGGTCGGGGCGAAGGACCCGGTGATGGCCAAGGGGATCAAGGCGCTCGACCGCCTCTTCCCGTTCCACGTCGGGACGTCGAAGTGGGGGTCCGCGAAGACCTACGACGTGGCCGTGACCGTGATGTTCCACGAGGCGCTCGCGTCGCACGAGTCGCCCGGGGCGCCCAAGCTGACGGGGGTCGCCGCCCGGCGCGTGCGGGAGGTCGCCGACTGGCTCGCGCGCACGCAGGAGAAGCACGTCTGGCGCTACCCGTCGAGCGACCACAGCGAGGACCTCTCCGCGACGCAGTACGCGCTCCTCGCTCTCGAGATGGCGTCGCGTTGCGGCGTCACCGTGGAGCCCGGCGTCTACCACAAGGCGCTCGACTACCTGCTCGCGAACCAGGAGGCGCAGGGGCCCGCGTCGCGCCTCGTCGTCGCGAACGAGGCCTGGGCGCCGGGCGCCCGGTACGCGCGCTGGTTGAAGGCGAACCCCGTCAACGCGCGCGGGTGGCCCTACCGGCCGAAGGAGAAGGTGACGGGGAGCATGACGGCCGCCGGCGTCGCTTGCCTCGCGATCGTCAAGAGCCAACTGCGCCAGGCGAAGGCGCTCGACCCCGAGAACGAACGGGCGATCGACGCCGCCATGCTCGACGGCCTCGCCTGGCTCGGCTCGAAGTTCACCGCCAAGGGGAACCCCGGCGACGGCAAGGAGTGGCACTACTACTACCTCTATGGCGTCGAGCGCGTGGGCGCGTTCCTCGGCGTGCCCAACCTGGGCGAGCACGACTGGTACCGCGAGGGCGCCGAGCACCTGCTCGCCGCGCAGACGGCGGACGGCTCGTGGCCCGGTTCGGGCACCGGCTCGAACCACCCAAGCATCCAGACCTGCTTCGCGCTGCTCTTCCTCAAGCGCGGGACCACCCCTCCCACCGTCCCCGTGAAGCCCGCGGTGACGACGGACGGCGAATGACGCGCGCGGCACCGCAGGCATCCCGGCCCGTCGTCCACCTGCTTCGCCACGGCGAGACCGGGTGGAACGCCCTGCGGCGCATGCAGGGCCACGCCGACGCGCCGTTGAACGACGTGGGTCGCGCGCAGGCCGTGGCGAGCGCGGACCGGTTCGCGGCGGCGTCCCTGGCGCGGATCGTCTCGAGCGACCTCACGCGGGCGCGCGACACGGCCCTCTGCGTGGCGCGGGCCACGAGCCTCGACGTCGCGCTCGACGGCCGCCTGCGCGAGCAGGGGCTGGGCGAGTGGCAGGGTCTCACCTTCGCGGAGGCCCGCGCCCGCGACCCCGAGGTCGCGGAGCGCTTCGCGGCGCGCGACCCCGCCGCGCGTCCGCCCGGCGGCGAGACGCGCGCGGAGATGCAGGCGCGCGCGTGGGAGGCGCTCGAGGCCTGGGCGGCGCCCGGCGTCCCCGGGCCGATCCTCCTCGTGACGCACGGCGGCGTGATCCAGGCGCTCGTCTACCGCGTCCTGGGCCTCGCGCTCGACGTCCCGCGGCGGTTCCTGCTCCCGAACGCGGGCCTCTCGACGCTCGTGGAGCGCCGCGGCGTCTGGTACGTCCGCGCGCTCTCCGACACGGCGCACCTGCCGTTCGCGGACGACGACTCGTTCCCGTTCGAGTAGCGGTCGCGCACGTACGGAGATGTCCGCGAACGGTCGCGTCGCGGCGGCGCGCGGTCGCGCGCGGGCCCGAAAAAAGTGGCCCCGGCGGGAGGGAGACCCGCCGGGACCGGTCCGAGCCGAGGGGACTTGTGAGATTAGGGATGTGGTGGAAGTTTTACTTGCAGGGCAAAACCCCGACCCGGACGAGAGGTGCGCGCGCCGCGTCGGCCACGAGCGCACGGGCTGCGCCCGCACCACCGAGCCGCTCGACACCGAGGACC
>DATLLK010000333.1:0-8646 GCA_035537895.1 Planctomycetota bacterium | reverse complement strand
GCGCCCCGACCGCGCGCTCGAGCGCGACGCGCGGGCGGCGCTCTGCCTCGACCTCGGCTACGCCGAGATCGCGACGTACGCCTTCCACGGCGCCGAGGAGGCGCGGCGGCTCGGGATTGACCCCGACGCCCTGTTGCGCGTCGCGCACCCGATGTCGGTCGCAGCGGAAGCCGAGGCTCTCGAGCCGCCGCACGATCGCCGCGTCCTCGACCGGCCAGCCCAGACGACGCCGGACGAGGTCGAAGGGGAGGTCGATCGAGACGGGGGCGTACGGGCGCGGGTAGGCGTCGGCCAGGGGGCGCGCGACGCGGGCGCCGGGCACGTGGGCGAGCAGGTGCTCGAGGAACCGGAGCGCCGCCGTGCGCGCGCCCTCGGGGTCGAGCGCCTTCTCGAACCTCGTGGACGCATCCGTGCGCCGCCCGTGGCGGATCGCGGCCCGCCGCACCGTCGCGGCGTCGAAGGAGGCCGACTCGAGGAGGATCGACGTCGTGTCGCCCTTGACCCCCGACGCCTCGCCGCCGATCACGCCGGCGAGCGCGAGCGCGCGCTCGGCGTCGGCGATCACGAGGTCCTCGGGGTCGAGGTCGATCGAGGTGCCGTCGAGCGCCACCATGCGCTCGCCGGCCCGGGCCCTGCGCACGACGATCCGCCCGCCGCGCACCTCGCGCAGGTCGAAGGCGTGGAGCGGCTGGCCCTGCTCGAGCATGACGAGGTTCGTCAGGTCCACGAGGAGGTCCACGCTGCGCAGTCCCAGCGACTCGAGGCGGCGGCGCAGCGGCGCGGGCGACGGCCCGTTGACGACGCCCTCGACGACGAGGGCGAGGTAGCGCCGGCAGGCGTCGGGCGCCTCGATCGTCACGGGGAACGGCGATCCCGCGGCGGCGGCGACGGCCGCCGCGGCCTTCTCGGCCGCGGGGAGCCGCAAGGCGCGCCCGACGACGGCGGAGACCTCGCGCGCGACCCCCGCGTGCCCCCAGAGATCGGGACGGCTCGTCAGCCCCGAGTTGTTCAGGTCGATCACGAGGTCGGACACGCCGAGCGCCTCGGCGGCGGGCCGGCCGACGGGGGTGCCCTCCGGGAGGACGATGATCCCGGCGTGGTCGGTGCCGATCCCGAGCTCGTCCTCGGCGCAGATCATCCCCTCGCTGTCGACGCCGCGGATCTTCGCCTTCTTCAAGGTCACGCCGTTCGGGAGCGTCGTCCCGATGCGGGCGAAGCAGACGACCTGCCCCTTCGCGACGTTGGGCGCGCCGCAGACGACGCGCTGCACCGTGGACGAGCCGTGGTCCACCGTGCACAGGCGGAGACGGTCCGCGCCCGGGTGCGGCTCGACCTCGAGGACGCGCGCCGTGACGACGCCGTCGAGCGCGCCGAGCCGCTCGACGCCCTCGACGTCGGCGACGCGCAGAGGCAGGAGGCGCACGACCTCCTCGGGGTCGACGCCCGCGAGGTCGGCCATCTCCAGGAGCCAGCGCCAGGAGACCTTCATCCGTGCAGCCCTCCGGCGAACTGGCGCAGGAACCGCAGGTCGCCCGCCGCGAGGTGGCGGATGTCCTCGATCCCGTGGCGCATCATGACGAGCCGGTCGACGCCGAGGCCGAACGCGTAGCCCGACCACCGGGTCGGGTCGACGCCCCCCGCCTTCAGCACGCTGGGGTGGATCAGGCCGCAGCCCAGGAGCTCGACCCAGCCGCTCCGCTTGCAGACGGGGCAGCCCTTGCCCGCGCAGACGAGGCAGCGGATGTCGAGCTCGAAGGAGGGCTCGGTGAACGGGAAGAAGGAGGGGCGCAGGCGCACCTCCACCTCGCGCCCGAACACGCTCGCGAGCAGCGTGCGCAGCATCGCGACGAGGTGGCCCACGTGGACGTCCTCGTCGATCAGGATGCCCTCGATCTGGTTGAACGTGTTCTCGTGGCTCGCGTCGAGCGCCTCGTGGCGGAACACGCGGCCGATCGCGACCGCGCGGATCGGCGGCTTCCTCGTCTCCATCGCGCGGATCTGCACCGGCGAGGTGTGCGTGCGCAGGAGGTTGCCGTCCTCGAGCCAGGTCGTGTCCTGGTTGTCGCGGGCCGGGTGGTCCTTCGGGATGTTGAGGGCCTCGAAGTTGTGCCACTCGTCCTCGGCCCACGGACCGTCGAGCACCTCGAACCCGAGCGAGAGGCAGACGTCCTCGAGCGCGCGCCGCATGTGCGAGACGGGGTGGATCAGGCCGCCGCCGCGCCGCGGGCCCGGCAGCGTCGCGTCGACCCACTCCGTCTCGGCGAGCGCGCCCTCGCGGGCGAGCCGCAACTCGTCCTCGCGCGCGAGCAGCAGCGACTCGAGCGCGGTCTTCGCCTCGTTCGCCGCCCGGCCGACGGGGCCTCGCTCCTCGGTCGGAAGCGTCCCGATGGCGCGCAGGATCTCCTGCAGGCGCCCGGAGCGGCCGAGCCACGCGGTGCGCAAGGCCTCCACGGCGTCCGTCGTGGTGGCGGCGCGGGCGGCGTCCTCGGCCTCGGCCCGCAGCGCGGCGATGCGTTCGATCATGGCGCCCTCTCCCTCCGGGACCCCCTGCCGAGGGCCGAAGGCGAGCGCCCGCGGCCCCGCGAGGGCCGCGCGGGGCTTCCTAGCCCAGTGCGGCCTTGGCCTTCGCGAACACGGCGTCGAAGCCCGCCGGGTCGTGGATGGCCAGCTCGGACAGCATCTTGCGGTCGATGACGACACCCGCCTTGGTCAGCCCGTGGATGAACCGGCTGTACTTCATTCCGCGGGCCTCGGCGGCGGCGGAGAGGCGGACGATCCAGGTCGCGCGGAAGTCGCGCTTCTTGATCTTGCGGCCCTTGTAGGCGTACTGCCACGCCCGGTGAAGGTTCTCCTTCAGGACCTTGTGCAGCTTGCTGTGCCCGCCCCAGTAGCCCTTGGCGGCCTTGCGGAGACGGCGCTTGCGGCGCTGCCGGACGGGTGTGTTCGTTACGCGAGCCATGGTTGCGCGACCTCGACGTGCTCGTGCGGGGGGATCTTCTTGGGCCTAGCCGCCGAGGAGGCGGCGGTACGTGATGGCCTGCTTGCCCGAGATCAGGCTCGTCTTGCGCAGCTTGCGCTTGCGGCTCGCCTTCTTGTGGCTCTGCAGGTGGCTGCCCCCGGCGCGATAGCGCTTGACCTTGCCCGTCGGGGTCACCTTGAAGCGCTTGGCGATGCTGCGATTGGTCTTGAGCTTGGGCATGGGCGCCGAATCGGGGGGGAAGCGACGGACGTTACCCCGGGGGCCGTCCCCGTCAAGGAACGAGGCCGCCGAGGGGAGGGGGAAGGCCGGACGGAGGCCCGGACGGCCCCTCCCCCGGCCCCTATGCGGACGAGGGCGTGCGAGAGGAGCGCGTGCGCGGACGGGTGACCCTACTTGCGGGTGAGGAGCATCGTCATGCGGCGCCCCTCGGTGCGGGGCTCCTGCTCCACCCGGCAGAGGTCCTCGAGACGCTTCGCCACCTCGCGGCAGTGGGCGATCCCGATGTCCTGGTGGGCCATCTCGCGGCCGCGGAACATGATCATCACCTGGACCTTGTCCCCGCGCTCGATGAAGCCGCGCGCCTGGGCGACGCGGATCTCCATCATGTGAGGGTCGGTCTTCGGGCGCATGCGCACGGTCTTCAGCTTCGTGCGGTGCTGCTTCTTCGTCGAGTCGTGAGCCTTCTTGTTCTGCTCGTACTTGTACTTGCCGAAGTCCATGATCTTGCAGACGGGGGGCCGCACGTTGGGTGCGACCTCGACGAGGTCCAGGCCCTTCTCGATGGCCTGGGCCAGCGCCAGCTCGGTGGCGACGATGCCGACCTGCTTCCCCTCTTCGTCTACGAGTCGAACTTCACGGATGCGGATCCTCTCGTTGATCCGCGGGCCGGTCGCGGGCGCCGGCATGGAACGGTCGTCGGGGCGGATGGCTTCAAACCTCCTTGGGACGGGCGGTGTCTGCGGCCCGGGGAGACCCGAACGGGCTCCGTGCGCAGCCGTCGATCCGGGCCGCCCCCCGGGTCGAAAGGACCAAGTTTGCCATACCCGGGACGGGTGCGTGAGCCCCCGTCCCGGAGTTCTCGCTGGAGGCTAGTCGCGGCGGGCGATCCGGGCCCGCGCGAGGTCGAGGAAGGCCTCGAGCGTCATCGCGCCGAGGTCCTTCCCGCTGCGCTCCCGGACGGCGACCTGGCCGCTCTCGGCCTCGCGCCCCCCCACCACGAGCATGTAGGGGATGCGCTCGATCGTCGCCTGCCGGATCTTGGCGCCGACCTTGTCGCCGGCCACGTCGATCTCGGCGCGCAGCCCCGCCGCCCGCAGGGCCGCGTGGACCTTCTCGCCGTAGGCGTTGAACGCCTCCGTGATGGGGAGGACCCGCGCCTGGACGGGCGCGAGCCACAGCGGGAACTTCCCCGCGTGGTGCTCGATCAGCACGCCGACCTGGCGCTCCATCGAGCCGAGGATCACGCGGTGCAGCATCACGGGGACGTGCTTGTTGCCGTCCCGGCCCGTGTACTCGAGGCCGAAGCGCTCCGGCATCGAGAAGTCGACCTGGATCGTGCCGCACTGCCAGGTGCGTCCGATCGCGTCCGTCACGTGGAACTCGATCTTGGGGCCGTAGAAGGCGCCCTCGCCCTTCGCGATCGAGTAGGAGAAGCCCTTCGCGCGCAGCGAGTCCTCGAGCGCCGCCTGGGCGCGGGCCCAGTTCTCCTCCGAGCCCATGCTCTTCTCGGGACGGGTCGCGACGCGCACGCCGACGCCCGCGAGGTCGTACCCGAGCGCCGGGTAGACGACCTGCACGAGGTCGATCATGTCCTCGATCTCGGCCTGCATCTGCTCGGGCGCGCAGTAGAGGTGCGCGTCGTCCTGCGTGAACGTGCGCACGCGCATGGCGCCCATCAGCACGCCCGACAGCTCGTGCCGGTAGACCCGGCCGAACTCCGCGAGGCGCAGCGGCAGGTCGCGGTACGACTTGGGCGTGCTCGCGTACACGAGGCAGCAGCCCGGGCAGTTCATCGGGCGGACGGCGTAGCCCTTCTCGTCCACCTCGAGGAAGTACATGTTCTCCTTGAAGTGGTCCCAGTGGCCGGAGCGCTTCCACAGCTCGTCCGACATGACGAGCGGCGTGCTCACCTCGCCGTAGCCGCGCTTGCGCAGCTCGTCGCGGAGGAACTCCGTCAGCGTGTTCCACAGGACCATGCCCTTGGGGTGCCAGAAGACGGCGCCCGGGGCCTCCGGGTGGAACGACAGCAGGTCCATCTCCCGGCCGATGCGCCGGTGGTCGCGCAGCTTCGCCTCCTCGAGGCGCTTCACGTGCGCGTCGAGGTCCTCCTGCGAGAAGAAGGCCGTCCCGTGGACGCGCTGCATGGGGATCCCGTTCGCGTCCCCGCGCCAGTGCGCGCCCGAGACGGACAGGACCTTCACCACCTGCAGCCACGACGTGTCGGGGACGTGGGGTCCCTCGCACATGTCGGTGAACGTGCCGGAGTCGTAGAACGAGATCGCGTCCTCGGGGATCTCGTCGACGTGGGGCCGCTTCAGCTCGTAGCCGATCTTCCGCAGCCGTTCCTTCGCCTCGGCCTTGCCGCACTCCGTCCGCGCGAACGGGCGCTTCTCCGCCGCGATCTCGCGCATCCGCTGCTCGATGCGCGGCAGGTCGGACTCCTGGAACGGCTCCTTCGGCTTGAAGTCGTAGTAGAAGCCGTCGTCGGTCGCCGGGCCGAACCCGAGGTCGGTGCCGGGGAAGAGGTCGAGCACCGCCATGGCGAGCAGGTGTGCGCCGCTGTGCCGCAGCACCGGGAGGGCCGCGGGGTCCTTGCGGGTGAGGACACGGAAGTGCCCCCCCTTCTGGATCGGGCGGTGGAGGTCGTGGACCTCGCCTTCCACCTCGCCCGCGACGGCGGCCTTCAAGAGGCCGGCCCCGATCGACTTCGCCACGTCGGCCGTCGTCGTGCCGCGAGGAACCCGCTTGAGGGTGCCGTCGGGCAGTACGAGGTCGATCTCGGGCGACATGGGGGGCTCCTGAAAAGGGGTTGGTGCTCGATCGCGAGCGGGGGAAGGATACCCGCGCCGCGCGCCTCCGGGACGGATGCGCACGACGGGCCCGGAGGCTCGGCATGGAGCGCATCCCCCACCCCGCGGGCGGCCACCTCGCCCTGGACGCCGACCGCCGCGCGGGCGACGAGGTGTGGGTGTTCGTCCACGGGTTCGGCAGCGACCGGAGCGGGGCCAAGGCGACGGCGATCCGGACGGCCGCCGGGACCGTGGGCGCCACCTTCGTGGCCTTCGACGCGCGCGGGCACGGCGCGTCCTCGAGGGCCCCCGAGGACCTGACGCTCACGGGGTTCCTCGAGGACCTCGACGTCGTGGCGGACGCGTTCGGGCCGCGCGGGAAGCGTCTCGTGCTGATCGGGTCGAGCCTCGGCTCGCTCGCCGTCGCGTGGTGGTCGGCGACGCGGGCGGGGCGCTCCACGGCGAACGTGCTGATCGCGCCCGCCTTCGGGTTCATGACGCGCTTCCTCGAGGAGATCGGGCCCGAGCGAGCGGCCGCCTGGGAGCGCGAGGGCGTGCTGCGCTACCGCAACGAGTGGCTCGACACGCCGCTCCGCCACGCGCTCGTCTCCGACGCCGCGCGCCACGACGAGGCGCGGCTCGCGCGGATCTACGCGACCGACACGCGGATCCTCCACGGCCTCGTGGACGATCGCGTGCCCTGGCAGGTCAGCGTCGAGTTCGCCGAGCGCTGTCGCCACCGCCCCCTCGACGTCGTGCTGCTCGGCGGCGGCGACCATCGGCTGGGGGACCGCGTCGACGACCTCGCGCGATGGACGCTCGACTTCGTGGCCGACCGCCGCCGGGCCGCGCCCTCACCGCGCGCGTAGGCGCACCTCGAACGTCTGGTCCTTGCCGGCTTCGACGACCACCGGCCGCGACCAGGGCGCGAAGAGGTCGGGCTCGAACCACGTGTGGTGCACCGTCAGGACCCACTCCCCCGCCGGCGCCTCGATGTCGAACTGGCCGCCCGAGAAGTGGGCGTATCGCCGCCAGTCGTCCCCGCGGCCGACGCACACGAGGCCCTGCCGGAGCGGCCCCCCCGACGGCGCCCGCACGCGGCCCCGCAATCGGGCGCGGGGGGAACCCTCCTGGGCCGGCGCGGGCAGTTTCAGGATCGCGGGATCCATGAGGCCCGACTCGACGCGGACGGTGCGCCAGTTCGAGGCGCCGTACTCCGCGACGAGGTACTCGCCGTCGGGCAACGGGCCGAAGTCGATGCGCCCGTCCGGGCCCGCGGTGGCCATCGTGGTCGCGGTGTCCCCGGGCGACGGACCGTCGAGGCGGCCGAGCCAGAGACCCATCCCGGCGGCCGGCGAGCCGTCGGCCTGCTGGAGCAGGCATGCGGCCGCAGGCCCGGTCCGCTCGAGCACGATCTCGACCGTCATCGGTTCGTCGGGCTCGACGTGGAAGAGATGCCAGAGCGGCATGTAGGGAGCGAGGCGCGTGACGAGGACCCCGTAGTCGCCCGGCGAGAGATCGACGGAGGGCCACGGCTCCGGTCCCTGGCCTTTGCCGCCACCCCACTCCGACTGGAGGATCTTGGTGGGCACGCCGCCCGTCGGATCTCGTGTCCGCCAGATCGTGTAGGAGAAGCTGGTCGCCGGTTCCCGGCCCGGCCGGAGCACGGCGAGCGTCACGCCGACGAGCGCCGGGAACTCGAAGAGGACCTCCTCGACGGCGCCGGCTGCGACGCGGACGGTGCGCGGCGGGATCGGCCCCGCCTGTGGCGCGCCGTCCGGGGTCGCCGTGACGACGAGGTCATCCCCCGCGGGGACGATCATCTCCCTTCCGGGCTCGCCCTCCCGCGCCGGGAAGAGGGCCACACCGAGCCTCCAACCCCGCCAGGTGACGTCGAACGAGGCCGGGACGGTGGTCCCGCCCCGGGTGGCCTTCAGAAGCAGCCTGCCGTGCGTCGTGTCCCGTGCGAGCGGCAGCGTGATGTCGGCGGGTTCGGTACCCAGCCGGAACAGCACGGGCCCCCACGACCGCAACGGGTCGTCCGGCGCGGGCGCGATCGGGCTCGCAAGCGCCACCCACTCCCGTGCGGACAGACCACCGATCCGCCATGCAGGCACGGGGTCCCGCGCCATGGCGTCGATCGGATGGAGCCACTCGACGCGCGGCTCGCCCTCGACGACGTCGGGCACGGGCGCGTCGGGCGGTTGCACGCGCTCCACGGCCTCCCCGTCACGTGCGTAGAGCCGAATGCTCAAGGGCAGCGACGCGAGCGAGGCATCCGGTGGCGACGGCAGCTCGATCCGGATCGTCACCAGCCCGCCGGGAACGCGAGGTGCGTCGACGACCGGTTCCTCCGCGACCGCGGATGCGGCCGCGGTCGCCTTCGCCGAGAGCGGTCGCGGGGGCGCCGAGGACAGCGCGGGGGCCTCTGACTCGGCGGGCGCCTCCCCCGTCACATCGGCCTCGGTCGAGACGTCGCCCGGATCGAGGTCGGCCGTGCGGCCGGTCCACCACACGGCGCCGCCCGCGAGCGCCGCGACGAGCAGCAGCAGCATGGCGACGCGTCCCGAACGCATCCGCGGTCCCCGGCGCACGAGCGCGCGACGGCGAGTCTACTCGCGGCCGTGCGGGCGTTTCCCGGTGAGGCCTGCGCGAGGA
>DATLLK010000332.1:0-3133 GCA_035537895.1 Planctomycetota bacterium | reverse complement strand
GCCTGGGAGGCGCTCGCGAGCGCCCGCAGCAGGGCGGAGGACGGACCTGGGGTCATCCAGGCGCTCGCGCAGGCCGCGGCGCACGACCCCAGCCATGAACGACTGGACTCGCTCGCTTCGCTCGACCCCGGGATGGCGCTGCCGTTGATCGTGGCCGCGACGGAGGGCGTGGGTGCGAGGGACGTCGACCTCTGGGACCTGCGTGCCCGTGTGGAGCTGAGATCCGGGACGCCCGAAGCGGCCGTGGACGCGTGGATCCGCATGGCGGCCCTCGATCCGAGTTCCTCGCAGGACGAAGAGATGTTCGGGTGGGTCGCGCTCGCCCCGCAGCGTGTGGCGAGCGCGCTCGCGCCGTCGGCCGAGCGGGCCCTCGCGACCTTGGACGACGACCACCTGCGCATCTACACGCGCGCCCTCGTCGCGGCAGAGGACCCCCGTGCGTTCGAGGTCTGTCGCCGTGCGCTCGACAAGGGCCTCTGGTCGGACGGCGTCCCGACGCAACTCGCGCGCGCGGATCCTTCGGCGGCGCTGCCGCTCCTCGAGGCGCGACGTGCGAAGGACCCCCGCAACTTCGAGGTGCTGGCCGCGATGGGCGAGGCGTACCTGGCCACCCGTCGCGCGACCGAGGCGACCGCCGCGCTCGAGGGCGCCATCGCCGCCTCCGGAGGGACCTGGATGCCCTGGAACCACGATGCGTGGGTCGGCCTCGCGCGGGCCGACCCGGTGGCGGGCCTCGCGAGGGTGCGTGCGTGCGCCGACCAGATCTCCGGGGCGGCGGGGTCCGGTCTGCTCGGGGACGCGCTCGCCGCGATCGGTCGGACGGCGGAGGCTCGCGCCGCCTACGACCGCGCGATCGAGATCGAACCCGACAGCACGGTCTGGCGCACGCGCCGCGCGGCCCTCCGGTAGGTCGCGCGGACCCGGGGTCGACCCCGTCCACGCGTGCTGACCCGGCGGGAACGCACGGGAGTATGCTGGCGCGCGACGGGGTGCCGATCCATGGGCGTCGCGTGAGCCTCTCCCGACCCTCTCCTGGCGCGCGCGGTCTCGCGGCGCGGGGCGTGGGGCTCGCCTTGCTCGCCGCAGGACTCTGGGCTGTGTGGAACAGCGTCGGCCGCGACGGAGTCGAGGGTCCGAGCGCCACGACGAGCAGCGGGACGCCGGACATCGCGCCGCCGCTCGACG
This sequence comes from Planctomycetota bacterium, assembly GCA_035537895.1. Lineage (GTDB taxonomy): Bacteria > Planctomycetota > PLA2 > PLA2 > JAEUHO01 > DATLLK01. The sequence goes on along the minus strand of DATLLK010000332.1, from coordinate 1,948 downwards.
CGCCGCCCGCGCTCGCCTCCATCGAGGGCGATCGGCGGCGGAGTCCCGGCGGAATCGAGGGAGAGGGCTCGGGTCGATCCTCCGGGCGGCCGCAGGACTCCGCGGGCGCGCCGGTCGTCGCCGAGGAATCGATAGAGGCCCTCATCCGCCGCCTCTTTCTGGGCTTCCGGGGCGTGGCTCCCGAGGCATTCCCGGGGCGCCTCGAGCCGGGCGCCGACGCACCGTTCCCTCTGGCGCGGTCCTACCTCGTCGGGCGTGTCGGGCCGTACGGCGTGCGCGACGTGACCGGCGTCGGACCGAGGACGTGGCGGGGCGTCGCGCGTCTCGACGGGAGCGAGTCGGAGGCCCAGACGGACACAGAGGACCCGGCGGAGACGGCGATCCGCGGCGTCGTGGTGGGGGACACGGGGGAACCTGTTGCCGGCGCGGAGGTGATCCTCTACTCCTCCTTCTACGTGCGCCAGGCGTTCTACGACCACCGGGTGCGCCAGATCGGGCGGACGTTCACCGATGCCCTGGGCGTGTTCGACATCCGGCCGATCGCGCTCGACACGGTCCACTTCGGCGCCGGCGGCGACGTGCTCGTGACCGTGCGCCACGCCGCGTGGGCCGACCTCGTCGCGCAACCTCTCGCCGGGATCGCGCCGGGGCAGGAGAGCGACGTCGGGCGGCTCGTGCTCCCCGCGCAGGGGGTCGTCGTGCGCGGCGTCGTCCGCGACCTCGAAGGGCGACCGGTGCCCGATGCCATCGTGCGCGTGTCCGGCGTCCTCAACCCGGTCGACTACGACAAGACGGAGCGAATGGTCGTGCTGGACGAGTGCCCCGCCGCCGAGACGGACGCGGAGGGCCGGTACGTGCTCACCGACTTCGCCGCCGGCGACCACGAGATCTCGATCCACGTGCGGATCGACTGCGTGATGCACGTGCGAAAGGCGTGGGCCGGCGAGCAGGAGTGGAGCCCCAACGTCCCGGCGGGGAACGGCGTTCGCGGGCGCGTCGTGGATCCGGCGGGACAGCCGGTCGCCGCGGCGGTCGTCGCAGGCGGGGGCAACTGGACGCCGACGAACGCGGACGGCACGTTCTGGCTCGACAACGTGCAGGCCGGACCGCTGCAGCTCGAGGTCGCGCACCACGCATGGCACACCGTGGTCCTGCCCGGCGTGCCGACGGACGGCGAGGACGTGACGATCGCGTTCGCGCGCCCCCTCGCCCGGGTCGCCTTCACGGTGGTGGACGGTGCGGGGAAGCCGGTGCCGATCGTCGCGATCGACTGGGCGTGGCCGACCGGAGCGGGACCGGGGCGCTTCGCGCCGGATTCGCGCTACTGGCACGACCCCGCGGGGAAGTTCGCGGTGATCGTCCCCGAGGGCGCGACCGGCGCCACGATGTCCGACGCGACCGGCGCGTCGCAGACCCTCGCGGCCGAGGACCTCGCGGACGGGACGGACCTCCGCGTGGTTCTCGCGGCGCTCGAGATCATCGCGAGAGGAAGATCGGTAGGTCCCGTGCACCCGAGGTGATCCCCGGCGTATCACGCGATGGAGTCTCGTGGGTGGGAACCGGCCTCGCCCCCGATCTCGCCGCCCGTTTTCCCCGGATCGGGGTCGAACCTGCGACCGGCCGCTCTACAGTCGGAGACCTGAACGCCTCGACTCGAAGACTCGCTCGGCGAGGACAGGCGGAGGCCCTTCGACTCGCCGCGAAGCGCGGCTCGCTCAGGGCCATTTTCGCGCAGGGCGCGAAAATGGCTGCGAATCGGCGTTTTCCGGCGTGAAGCGTCCGGGGGATCCGTGCCCCGGATTCCGTGGATTCCGCGGCGTTCCGCCGGCCCGTCGCTCAAGTCCTGCAGGACCCCGGCCGAAAGGGACCCGGGGGGAGTCGGCGACACGAACGACGTGCCGCTCGGCTCCGACGGACGGGCGGTTCGGCGCAGCGAGCGCTCGGGTTC
>DATLLK010000331.1:0-3379 GCA_035537895.1 Planctomycetota bacterium | reverse complement strand
ATCGTGGGGTCCACGCGCACGCGGTCGCCGGGCACGCCCGCGGCGCGCAGGAGGTCGAGGACCTGCCGCGTCCCCGCAAGGCCCTCGCGGGCCTTCGCGTTGTCGCCGACGAGGGCCTCGAGGCGCCCGAGGGTCTCGGCGTCGTTGCTGCCGGCGCTCGCGGGGAACGCGAGCACGCGGCCCGCCGGCTCGGCGGGCACGCCGGCCGTCAGCAGCTCGGCGCGCACGCCCTCCGCGCCGATCTTGTCCCACTTGTCGAGCGCGCGCAGGACGGGGACCGCCCGGTCGGCGAGCCCGAGCGACTCGAGGAAGCCGTTGAGCGTGCGCCGGTCGTTCATGCGCACCACGTAGTCGTCGACCCCGAGCGCCGCGTAGACGCCCGCGAACATCGCGAGGATCTCGGCGTCCGCCGCCGGCCCGACCGACCCGACGAGGTCCGCGTCGCACTGGTAGAGCTCGCGGTAGCGCCCCTTCTGGGGGCGCTCGCCGCGCCAGACCGGGCCGATGTGGTAGCGGCGGAACGGGATCGGCAGCTCGTTCTGGTGCTGCGCGACGAACCGCGCGAGGGGGACGGTCAGGTCGAACCGAAGGGCGACGCGCCGGCCACCCGGGTCGTCGAACTCGAACATCTGCTTGTCCGACTCCTCGCCGCCCTTGCCCTTCAAGACCTCGGCGTACTCGAGCGCGGGGGTGTCGATCGGCACGTAGCCGAACGACTCGAAGACGCCCTCGATCACCCGGAACATGCGGTTGCGGGCCGCGGCCGACGCCGGCATCGTGTCGCGGAAGCCCTTCAACGTGCGGGGCTCGATCCTGCCGTTCATCGCCGACCTCCCCCGCGAGCGCCCGAGAGCGCCGTCGCCGCGACCGCCCCGTGACGCACGAGCTCCCGCGCCTTCGCGAGCGCATCGTCCCACGGCACGTCCTTCGTGCGGTGCGGGACCACGCCGCGCAGGAGCGCGACGACCCGCGCCGTCGCGGGCGAGGGCCTCAGCGAGCGCATCTCGACCGCCTGCGCGGCGGCCAGGAGCTCGATCGCCAGCACCGTGTGGACGTTGTCGGCGACGCGCATCGCGTGCCGCGCCGCCGTCGTGCCCATCGACACGTGGTCCTCGACGTTCGCCCCCGTCGGGATCGAGTCGGCGCTCGAGGGGTGGCAGAGCACCTTGTTCTCCGACACGATGGCGGCGGCCACGTACTGCGGGATCATGAACCCGGAGTGGAGCGCCGGGATCGGCGCGAGGCAGGCGGGGAGGCCTTCGTTCATGTGCGCGTCGACGAGCGTCGCCGTGCGGCGCTCGCTGATGCTGCCCAGCTCGTGGACGCACAGCTTCAGGTGGTCCGCCGCGAGCGCCACGGGCTCCGCGTGGAAGTTGCCCCCGGAGAGAACGTCGTCGCCGAAGACGAGAGGGTTGTCCGTCGCCGCGTCGACCTCCCGCGCGAGGACGCCCGCCGCGTAGGCCAGCCCGTCGGCCACGGCGCCGTGGACCTGCGGGGCGCAGCGGATCCCGTACGGGTCCTGCGGCGCCTCGCGCTTGCCCGGAATCGAGCGGACCGGCGCGCCGACCAGCTTGCTGCCGCGCACGATCCGGCGGATGCGGGCGGCGCTCGCGATCTGGCCGGGCTGGCCCCGGATCGCGTGGATCCGCGGGTCGAGCGCCTCCTTGCGGCCGGCGAGGGCCTCCGTCGTGAGCGCGGCGCAGACGTCGGCGGCGAACAGCGCCGCCGAGGCGGCCTCGAGCGCGAGCAGGGCGCACGCGAGCGTCACCTGCGTTCCGTTCACGAGCGCCAGGCCCTCCTTGTAGGTCAGGCGGACGGGGGCGAGGCCCGCGCCCTTCAGCGCCCGCGCGGCGTCCATCTCGCGACCGCGCCAGCGCACGCGGCCCTTGCCGATCAGCGGGAGCGCGAGGAAGGAGAGGGGCGAGAGGTCCCCGCTCGCGCCCACGCTGCCCTGGCAGGGGACGACCGCGAGCACGTCGGCCTCGTACAGGCGCATCAGCGCCTCGACCGTGGACGGCCGGATGCCCGAGTGCCCGAGCGCCAGCGCGTGGATCCGCAGCAGCAGCGCCAGCCGCACGACCTCGTCGGGGAAGGGGGGGCCTGCCCCGAACGCGTGGCTGACGAGGAGGTTCTCCTGCAGCGCGGACGCGTCGTCGCTCGCGATCGCGTGCGTCGCGTTGCTGCCGAACCCCGTCGTGACGCCGTAGATCCGCTCGCCGCGCTCGACCGCCGCACGGATGCGCTTCGCGGACGCGACCGCCCGCCGCTTCGCGACGGGGTCCCAACGAAGGCGCAGGGGCTTCCTCGCGCCCTCGAGCGCGACCTCGACGGAGAGGTGGCGACCGACGGTAGCGGGCACGGGATCCTCCTCGGACGGCGGGTCCAGAGTGTCCTCGCAACCGTCCTGCTCCGGAAGGCTAGTCCGGGGCCTTGGCGGCCTCGAGCGCGGCCTTGTGCAGGGCCTCGAGCCAGCCGGCGTGGACCTTCCCCTCGACCCGGAACCGCTCGACGCCGACGCGGCCGTTGTAGGCGAAGGCGCCCACGCGCAGGGGGCCGATGCCGCGGTTGTCGTCGCCCTTGAGCGCACCCGAGAGGTGGACCTTCTCGCTCTTCGAGAGGATCTCGCCTTCGATCTTCCCGTCCTTGATCGCGCAACGGACCGTCGTGCGCTCGCCGCCCTTCAGCTTGTTCGTGTTGTCGACCGCGATGCGGACGAAGCCCCGCTCGCCGGGGTCGGCGTCCTTCCAGACCCCGTCGCCGAAGAGCCAGAGGACGTGGCCGGGGAGGACCGTGGCCGCCGACCGCTTCTTCAGGCGGAACTGCGTGTTCCCCACGTGCATCGCGACGGCGCGGTACTCGCGTCCGTCCTGGAAGCCGACCACGCCGTAGTCGCGCGGCTCGTCGGCGACGCCGTCGATGTCCCACGCGACGTCGGAGGGGTCGAACACGACCTTCAGCATCATGCTGGTCGAGCCCGAGAGGATCGCCATGCCCTCCCGGAAGTCGGCCTGCGCGCTCGCCTCGCCCGGGAAGGGCTGCTCCACGAGGAAGTCCTTCTCGAAGCGCTTCACGTCGTCGAACCGGTACTCGACCGTCAACCGGCCGTCCTTCCACTCCGCGTCGCCCACGAGCAGGGCCGCCGCGCCGCGCAGGCCGATGTCGGCCGCCTGCCGGCCCGCCTGCACCCGCTCGGGCTGTGCGACGACGCACGCGGCCGTCCGGTGCTCCTTCCAGAGCTTCGCGTAGCCCTTGTGCGCCTCCGCCCAGCGCCGCGCCTTCAGGTGCGCGAGGGACTCGTTCCAGAGCGTGCGCGCCGCGGCGTCGTCCGCCGACGGGCCCGCGCCGGCAGCCGGAGTGTCGCCGCCCCCGTCGGGCGGGG
>DATLLK010000330.1:0-2226 GCA_035537895.1 Planctomycetota bacterium | reverse complement strand
CGGCCGCGTCCGTGGCGGCGGGCGCGGCGAAGGAGGGGGAGAGGGCCGCGGCGAGGAGGAGGAGCGCGACGGCCGGAGTCCTCGGGTGGGGGCGCATCGATCCATTGTCGCGCATCCGGCCCGGCTCGGAAGGCACGGGCGGGCACGGCCGCGCGCCGGGCGTTCCGGCCCGGGCGGGGCGTCGTGCTCCTCTCCCCCCGCTCACGTGGCGAGGATCGCCTCGGCCTCCTCGCGCACGAAGGGGTCGGGGTCGCGGCGCCGGGCGGCGTCGGCGAGGGCGCGGGCCCGATCGGGTGCGAGGCCCGCGAGCGCCCAGAGGGCGTGGCCGCGCACGAGGCCCTCCGCGTCGTCGCGGGCGCGGTCGAGGAGCGCGGGCACGGCCACGGACGCGCCCACGTTGCGGGCGACGACGGCGGCGTTGCGCAGGAGACCCCGCCGCTTCGCGTGCTTCAGGGGCGTGCCGCGAAAGCGCGCGCGAAACGCCGCGTCCTCGCGGATCGCGAGCGTCTCGACGAGGTCGAGGCGCGGCCCCACGCCCTGCGACGAGGACAGCTCCGGCCACGCCTCCCGCGGCGCGAAGCGGTTGAAGGGGCACACCTCCTGGCACACGTCGCAGCCGAAGACCCAGGGACCGACGCGGGTCCGGAGGTCGCGCGGGATCGGACCGCGGTTCTCGATGGTCAGGAAGGAGATGCAGCGCGGCGCGTCGAGCACGTACGCCGTCGGGAACGCGTCGGTCGGGCACGCGTCGAGGCAGCGGCGGCACGTGCCGCACGAGATGTCGGCCGTGCCGCCGACGGGCTCGACCTCCGCGTCGAGCAGCAGCTCGCCGAGCAGCCACCAGGATCCGCCGCGCGGGAGGAGGAGGTTGGTGTTCTTGCCCACGACGCCGATCCCGGCACGCGCGGCGAGGCCCCGCTCGAGGATGGGTTCCACGTCGCACGCGGCGCGAGCCCGCAGGGGCAGGCCGAGGCGGTCCTCGAGGTGACGCGCCAGCGCCGCGAGCCGCGGCGGCACGACGTCGTGGTAGTCGAGGCCCCACGCGTACCGCGCGACCCGCCCGAACCTCCCCTCGGTCACCGTGGCGTCGGGCGCCGCCTCCGCGCCGTACGCGACGGCCACCGTCACCACGGACAGGGCGCCCGGGAGCAGCGACCGCGGGTCGCCGCGCCACTCGGTGCGGCTCGACATGTACTCGAGGCCGTCGCCCCGCCCCGCGTCGAGCCACGCCATCAGCGCCGCCCAGTCCTGGGGCAGCGGCTCCGCCGACGTCGCGCCCACGACCTCGAACCCGAGCGAACGTGCCTCCGCATGGAGCAGTGCCGCCGGGATCCTCATCGGCGCAGGTCCGCGACCGCGGCCGACGCGCGCTTGGCGACGTGCGCGTACAGATCGCGCAGCGCGGCCCGGCCGCAGGCCGCCTCGATCGTCGCGTCGAGGTCGCGCTCGACCGCCCGGGACTTCGCCGCGAGAACGCGGGCGACCGTCGCGGCGGCGCGCTTCGTCGCCTCGTGCTGCGCGCGACCGGCGCCCGACGCCGTAACGAGGGGCGCGAGCGCCCCTCCGACGGCGTGCGCGTCCTGCAGGACCCCGAGCGCGTCCTGGAGCGCCGCCAGCGCCGCGAGGTGGCGTTCGACGGGGCGGCCGAACGCGGGGGCGAGGGCTTCCGTCGCGTACCGGGCCCGCTTCACCGCGATGCGGAAGGCGTGGAGCACGCCGTGGGGCGCCGACGCGGCGCGGCGGGGGAGGGCCGCGAGGCGCGAGAGCGCGCGCCCGTGCGCGGCCGCGAGCCGCGACGCGGCCGCGACCGCGAAGGGCGGCGACGCACGCTCCCGCGCGTCCGCCGCGACCGCGGTCAGGTGCCTGGACAACCCGGCGAGACGAGGCGAGGCGAGCGCCTCTTCGAGCGCCCGTTGCGCGCGGAGGCGGCGGCGCGCGAGCGTCGCGGAGAGGCGCGTGGCGCCCGCGGCGTCCCGTCGCGCGAAGCGCGCGCCCTCGATCGTCGCGCGAAGGACGTCCATGTCGCGCACGGGGCCCGCCGCCCGCCGCAGCGCGTCCGAGCGCTTGCGCAGGTCACGGCGCACGCGGTCGGGCAGCTCGTCCCGGTGCGCCGAGAGCGCGGCCCGCAGGCGTCGCGCCGTGGTCCGCAGCTGGTGGACGCCGTCGCCGGTCCCGGAGCGCGCCGACACGATCGCCAGGTCGAGCCGGGCCGAGAGTCCCCGGAGC
>DATLLK010000329.1:0-2197 GCA_035537895.1 Planctomycetota bacterium | reverse complement strand
GTCCAGGGGGGCGGCGGCACGTCGCCGGCGGGGCGGTCGAACATCGGGCCCATGCTACGCGGTGGCGGCCGCGGGGCCCCACCTTGGCGCCGCGCGGCGCGTGCTGGCCGGAGCGACGGGACGGCCGTATCCTGCCTGCGTTCTCGCGGAGGGCGCCATGCGAGCACTCGCGGTCCCGTTCCTGCTGACGCTCGCCGCCTGCTCGGGCGTGAAGAGCCTCTCCGAAGCCCGGGAGCCCCTCCAGGGCAGCGAGCCGGCGGCCGTGCGCCGCACGAGCGACGCAGCCTTGAAGGAGGAGCGGTTCTCCGACGCCTGGAACCTCGAGGCGGCGGCCGGCGAGGACCGCGCGCGCCTCGAGGGCGTCGCCCTGGCGTCGCTCGAGGCCGAGCGGGGGCCGTACGAGGACATGTTCGCCGAGCTGCGGGCGAAGTTCGGCGGGCTCACGCCCGCCGCGCGCGCCCGGGTGAACGCGCTCGTCGTGAAGCGCATCGGCGACCGCCGGTGGACGGACGCCGTCGAGATCGAGATCCTCGCGGCCGAGGACCCCCCGACCTTCAAGGCGGCCTGGGCCGTCTACGAGAGGACGCCCCCCAAGGACGCGCTGGCCGTCCTCGAGACGATCCAGGAGGCGCGCAAGGACGTCGCCCCGGCGCCCGCCCCCGGGTCGAAGTAGTGGCGCGGCTCGGCCTCGCCGTCGCGGGGTGCGGGGAGTGGGGTCGCAACCACGTCCGGGCGGTCGCCCAGCACCACGGCGCGCGACTGCTGCACGTCGTGGACTCGAGCGAGGTGCGCCGGGAGGTGGCCCGCAGCCTCGCCCCGGGCGCCGTCGTCTCCGACGACCTCGACGCGGCGCTCGCCGACCCGCGCGTGGACGCCGTGGTCGTCGCGACCCCGACGCCCTCGCACGTCCCGATCGCCCGGGCGGCGCTCGCCGCGGGCAAGCACCTCCTCGTCGAGAAACCGCTGGCGCCGACCGTCGCCGAGGCGGCCGACCTGGCCGCGCGGGCGCGACGGGCGCGGCGCGTCCTCATGGTGGGGCACCTGCTCCTCCACCACCCCGCCGTCCGGTACCTGAAGCGTCTCGTGGACCGGGGCGGCCTCGGGCAGCTCCACTACGCCTACGCGCAGCGCACCAACCTCGGGCGCATCCGCACGGACGAGAACGTGCTGATGAGCCTCGCGCCCCACGACGTCTCCGTGATGTCGCACCTCTTCGGCGCCTGGCCGCAGGCCGTCTCCGCCCAGGGCGCCGCGTACGTCCAGTCGAAGTGGGAGGACGTCGTCTTCCTGACGCTGCGCTTCCCCGGTGGCCGGCTGGGCCACGTCCACCTGTCGTGGCTCGACCCCCACAAGGTGCGCCGGTTGACGCTCGTCGGCTCCCGAACGATGGCCGTGTTCGACGACATGGAGCCCGCCGAGAAGATCCGCGTCCACGACAAGGGACCGGTGCCCGCGGAGCCCGGCAGCTGGGCCGAGGCGCTCGCGCTGCGCTTCGGCGAGACGCGGATCCCGCAGCTCCCCGCCGCCGAGCCCCTGCGCGAGCAGCTGAAGGCGTTCTTGAAGGCGTGCCGGACCGGCGACGTGCCGATCGCCGACGCGGCCTCCGGCGTCGCGACGGCGCGCGTGCTCGACGCCGCGGCGCGCAGCCTCGCCGCGCGCGGGCGCGAGGTCGCCGTCCGGTGAGGCTCTGAGTCCCGCTCTTGGGGGCCGCCCCGGCGGGGGGCACACTCCCGGTCCCTTTCCGGGATCCTGTGATGCCCATGACGGTCGCGCCCGCGGTCACCGTGCCCCTGATGGACCCGAAGCGCACGTACGCGCAGTGGGGTCCCGACGCCGAGCAGGCGGTCGTGCGCATCCTCCGCGACCACGCCTTCGTCAAGGGCCCCGAAGTGAAGGCGCTGGAGGCGGAGTACGCGCGCTTCACGGGCGTCGCTCGCGCCGTGGCGGTCGACTCGGGCACCGACGCCCTCTACCTGCCGCTTCGCGCGGTCCTCGACGAGCGCCCCGCGGGGCAGCGCGAGGTGATCGTGCCGGCGTTCACCTTCTTCGCGACGGCGGGCGCCGTCGTGAACGCCGGAGGGGTCCCCGTCTTCGCCGACGTGCGCGAGGACAGCCAGAACCTCGACCCCGAGTCCGTCGCGCGGCTCGCAAGCGAGCGCACCGCGGCCGTCGTCCCCGTCCACCTCTTCGGCAACCC
>DATLLK010000328.1:0-8313 GCA_035537895.1 Planctomycetota bacterium | reverse complement strand
TCCGTGGACGGGGCGGAAGGGGCGCTCCCGGCGCGGCCCTTGGGCATCGAGGACGACGAGGCCGCGTTCCTGCTGCCGGGATCGGGCCCGGGCGCGGCGCTTCGGGTCGCGCGGGTCTCCGTGCGCGGCGCGGACGGGAAGGCGCAGGACCTGCCGCCGATCACCTTCCTCTCGGGCGCCACCCGCGAGGAGGACGAGGAGCCCGATCCCGCGGCGCTCGCGGCCGCCCTCGGCGTGGTCCCGTCCACGCTCGACGACGCGGCCCTCTTCGACGTGCCGCAGCGCACCGTGCCCACCGACCGTCCCCTCGCCCCCTGGCTCCTCGCCCTCGCCGTCCTCCTCGTGCCCTTCGACGCGTGGGCCCATCGTCGAGCGAGCGCGATTCGATCGCGGTAGACAGCGGCGACGCATTCTCCTGCTCAACGCCTTCTGTCGTACAGCCGACCTACAGTGGGGTCGGCCCTCGCGGGCTGCGCCATGCCGTCGGAACACCGCCACCAGATGCCCCGAGAGCAGTCCGACCTCCTCGATGTATTTCGCGGCAAGCCCGCGCGCTCTTCCGGGGCGCGTGCGGTCTCGCGCCCGGTCGCGGACCGCCGGAAGGGCGAGGTGGTGGTGTCGCGGAGGCAGATCGCCCTCGGCGGAGCCGTGACCGGGCTCCTCGTTCTGCTCGCCTTCATGGGGGGGACGGCCGTGGGCCGCCACCGCGGCGCGGGTGTCCCGCTGGCCAACCGCCCCGCGGCGGCCCCGCCCGCCACTCCCGTCTACCAGTTCCGGAGCAAGGAGCTGTCCCGGCTCTCCGCCGAGGGCGGCGACCTCCAGACGCGCGCGCTGCAGTCGTTCACCTCGGCGTTCCCGCGCCTCGCGCAGGGGCTGAGCGTGATCCCGGCGGAAGACGCCAAGGGGAAGGTAAAGCCGGGGGTGTTCCGCCTCATGGTCCGGGGCTTCCCGAACCGCACCGAGGCGACCCAGTGGCTCTTCCAGGTGAAGGGCTGGCAGGTGGAAGGCTTCGCCCCCTTCGAGGACTCCCGACCCGAGCCCGCCCCGTAGCAGGGGTCGGGATTCACAGTTCTCCCGCTGCGCGGGGCTGGGAACCCGCTCCGTAGGGCCGGCGCGGCGCCGCCCGGAGGCTTCCGGGGCGCAGGACAGGACGCCCGGAGACCGTGGCCGGGGGCGCCCTCCCCTCCGAACTCGGAAAACGGTGCGGCACAAGGTTGCGCCGCGACCCCCGGGACCCGAACCTACCGGACTTCCCCGCGGTCCGCGAGAGAGCCCCGGCCCATGTCCATCCACAAGAGCCTGAAGCAGAAGGACACCCTCGTCCGCAACCGAAGCGTGCTGACGCGGTGGGAGCGGATCCTCAAGCTGCAGGACATCGGTCGCTGGACCGACGGCGGCAAGGTGACCGGCCTCCCGAAGGTCCGGGTCAAGTGGAAGGTCCGCAAGAAGAAGAAGGAAGCGGCGGCTCCGGTGGCGGGCGCGGCGGCGGCACCGGCCGCTGGCGCGGCGGCACCGGCGGCGGGCAAGGGCGCAGCGCCGGCAGCGGGCAAGGCGGCGGCGGCACCGGCAGCGGCCGGCAAGGCCGCGGCCCCGGCGGCCGCGGGCAAGGCAGCGGCGGCTCCCGCGGCGGGCAAGAAGAAGTAGGCTCGCTCGGGCTGGGTGGCGGAGACGCGCCGCTCCCCGCACCCGCGACCGCTTCTCCCCGACGTTCTCCCCGACGTTCTCTGCGACGTCCGACGCGCTACTTCGACGTCGAGGGCGTCAGCGCCGCCTTGCGCTTCCCCGTGGGACGCGCGGGCAGCTCGGGCAGGGTCGTCGCTCGCTGGCGGTACCAGTCGAGCATCCCCTTCATGTCCTTCACCTGCGCTCCCGCCAGCGCGTTGAACGCGTCGACGAGCACCGTCTGGACGTAGGTCTCGTCGATCGACACGTCGTGGATCTTCACGTCGAGCACGACGCCCTCCTGGACGACGCCGATCACCGGGTTCGCGATGTTGCTCAGCTGCGCGACCTCGACGTCGTAGTCGCTCACGTAGGAGACCTGCGTCCCGAACTCCACCACCGCCCGCGGGCTGCCGCCGTGGCTGATGCGGCGCACGAGCACGTGGATCGCGCGCGGGTCGCCGAGCGACGCCAGCGCGTGCGCCGCGTTCGCGACGATGGCCGGGTTCTCGGAGCCCAGCGCGCGCGCGAACGGGTACACGACGTCCTCGTGCCCGAAGGACGCGACGGCCTCGACCGCCGCGTCGCGCACGCCCGCGTCCTTGTCGCGGACCGCGGAGACGAGGAGCGGCGGGATCGCGCTCTCGTCGCCGAGCGCGGCAAGGTGCGCGCACGCCCACGTGCGCACGCCCGCGTCGCCGTCGCGCAGGAGGACGCTCGCGACGGGGAGGCGCTCGCCCGCGCCGGTGCGCGCGAGCTTCACCTCGGCGGCGTGCGCGAGGGCGGGCTCCCCCACCGCGGCGGTGCGCATCGTCGTCGCGAGCGTCACGTCGCTGACGACGACGGTCGCCGCCGCGCGGGCGGCGGCGTCCGCCTCGACCGGCAGCAGCCACGCCCCGCGGTAGAGCACGAGGCCGCGGCGGCGCCGCGCCTCGTCGCCCGAGACCCAGGCGCCGTCCACCTTCTCGTCGCCGAGCGCCCGCCGCGCGGCCGCGTGATCCGGGGCGACCTTCACGACGGAGGCGTACGCCTCGCGCGCGACGTCGGCGAGGCCCTTCGACTCGGCGCGAAGCGCCAGCCGGTAGCGCCCGTCGGCGTCGTCGCCCGGGAGGGCGGCGAGCTCACGGCGGAGCGCCGTGCGCGGCCCCTCCCCCGCGGCGACGGAGGCCACCCGGGAGGCCGGCAGTCGGACGCTCCCCTCGGGCGAGGTCACGGTGACGGCGCCGTCGGAGGCCTTGGAGACCTGCCCCTCGAGCACGAGGCCGTCCTTCGTCGTCACGACGTCGGCGGACGCGAGCGAGGCGCCGGCGGCGAGGAGGAGGACGGACAGCGGGTGGGATCGGGGCATCGGGCGTCTCCGGAGGATCGTCATCCTCCCAAACGCCACGGGGGCGCCCCTGCCTATCCCTGGGGAGGCGCTTCCCCCCGGCGGGGCCGCACGAGGACGGCCAGCAGCGCGGGCACGAGGAGGATCGCGAGGTAGGCCATCGAGAGGTCGGCGACGTCCGCGGTCCGGCCGAAGTGCACCTTGTCGTAGATCCGGACGGGCAGGAGGCCCGGGACGATCAGCTGCACGGCGTCGAGCTCGCGCAGGGCCAGCACGAGGACGAGGAGGCCGGACAGCACGATCCCCCGCGCGGCGAGCGGGCCCCAGACGCGCTTCGCCAGTGTCCACCGGGAGGCGCCCGAGAGGCGAGCCGCCTCCTCGAGGCCCGGGTCGGCTTCGCGCAGCGCCAGCGTCGCGGCGAGGACCGCCCACGGGAGCGTGCGCCCCGTGAGGACGAGGACGCCCTTCCACAGCGCGTTCGGGGAGGCGGGAACGGGGACCCAGAGCAGGAGCGTCCCGACCATCAGGACCATGCCGGGCACGGCGAGCGGGAGCGCGACGGCGGTCGCCGCGACGAACCGTCCCGCGCGTCCCCCGCGCAGGCCGAGCCGCGCGATGGCGACGCCCGCGGCGGTCGCGACGAGCGTCGTCGAGAGCGCGAGCGCGAGCCATCGCCCGGCGTCCTCGGCGACGCCCGCCGTCGCGCGGATCGTCTCGGGGACGCGCCACGGGGAGAACCCCCAGCCGACGACGCTCGCGACGGGGAGGCCCAGCCCGAGCACGAGGGCGCCGAGGACGAGCGCGAGGGCGAGCGCCGTCCCGAGCGGCCCGAGGCGCGTGAGCGGCCGCGGGCGCCACGCCCCGCCGACCGTGCCGGCGGGGCTGTGGCGTGCCCAGCGCGCGGTGAGCGTCAGGAGCGCGAGCACCACGACCACGAAGGGCGCGCCCGTCGCGACGGCCCGTCCCGCGTTCCCGTACTTCGTCCACTGGAGGAAGACCTCCGTCGCGAAGACGTGGACGGGGACTGCGCCGCCCGTGAGGAAGGTCCCGAGGATGTCGGGCACGGCGAAGTCGCAGAGGGCCGTGACGAACGCGAAGGTGGTGCCCGCGAGCGCGGCGGGCAGGACCGCGGGGAGGACGACGCGCCACGCGGCGGTCGCGGGGCCCGCGGCGATCCGCGCCGCCTCGACGAGGCCCGCCGGCACGCCGGCGAGCGCGCGGCCGACGAGGACGGCGGGGATCGGGAACAGCAGGCCGGCGAACACGACGATCGCGTTGCCCATCTGGAGCGCGCCGCCCGTGAGCCCGAGCGCCTCGAGCGCGCGGCCGACGCTCGTCGACACCCCCATGGCGGCGAAGAAGGGCGGGAGCAGCAGCGGGCCGGCGAGCAGCACGACCCAGAGCCGTCGTCCCGGCAGACGGGTCCGCGAGACGGCCCAGCCGACCGGCCAGCCGATCGCCAGCGCAAGCAGTGCTCCGCCGGCCGCGACGACGAGCGAGTTCCAGAGGAGCCCGAGGGTGCGAGGCGAGGTCCAGATCTCGGCATAGCGGACCGCGGACCACCGCTCCCGGATCGTGACGGCGTCCTCCGCGAGGGCGACCGGGACGAGGTCGCCGTCCGGGTTCTCCGCCGGTGCGACCTGGAACCTGACCAGGCCGTCCTCGCGCGTGACCGACCCCGCGACGCGCAGCGCCTTCCCGGAGGCGAGAACGGCCTCCGTGATCCGCAGGGAGGTCGACAGGAGGCCCAGGAGGGGCGCCACGACCGTCAGGAGGAGCACTCCGACGGCCAGTAGGGTCAGGGCGGTGGATCGGCGGGGGCCCCTCACGAAGGCTCCGTTCGCAAGGCCCGTGCCCCGGGGGGTGTGCCGACGGCGATACGCCTTGGACCGGGGTCCCCGGGGCCCGAGAGCGGGTCCCCGCACCGGGGGGGGGCGAACCCAGACCGACCGCGGAGCAGATGGAGAGCAGATGGGAAGGAGGCGGGGAGCAGAACGCCTCGACTCGAAGACTCGCTCGGCGAGAACAGGCGGAGCCCCTTCGACTCGCCGCGAAGCGCGTCTCGCTCAGGGGCATTTTCGCGCAGAGCGCGAAAATGCTTCGGCGTCGGCCGCTGCCTCGAACCAGCCGTGGATCGACCGCGTGATCGGCCCCGGCCGGCCCTCGCCGACGGGGCTCCCGTCGATCCGCGCCACCCCGATGATCCCGCGCACGGAGGACGAGAGGAACACCTCGTCGGCCGCGAGCAGGTCCGTCGTCCGGAGCGGCCGCTCGTGCGCCGGGATCCGGCGCTCCCCGCAGATCGCGAGCACGCGGTTCCGCGTCGTGCCCTTGAGGATCCCGGCCTCGATGGGCGGGGTCGACACGGCGCCGCCCGCGACGACGTAGACGTTCGAGGTGGTGCCCTCGGTCACCTCGCCGCGGTCGTTCAGCAGCACGGCGTCGTCGGCGCCTCGGGCCTCGGCCTCGTGAAGGGCGAGCAGGTTGTTCAGGTAGTTGCCCGTCTTCGCGCCGGGGTCGAGCGCCTTGGCGGAGATGCGCAGCCGGTCCACCAGCGCCACCACGAAGCCGCGCTCCCGCACCGCGGGCGACGGGCGGTTCGCGGGACCGGCCACGATCACGACGTTCTGTCGCAGCCCTTCGACGACGTGGAGACCGAGCGGGCCCTCGCCGCGCGTCACCACGAGGCGCAGGTAGGCGTCGTCGGTCGGTCCGCACCCCGTCGCCGCGACCGCGTCGTGGAGCGCGGCGAGCAGGGCCTCGTCGGAGGCGTCGATCGACATGTACACGCGGCGCGCGGACTCTCGCAGGCGGTCCATGTGCTCGCGCGCCTGGACGGGGACCCCTCGGTGCCACCACAGCACCTCGTAGACGGAGTCGCCGTAGAGGAACCCGCGGTCGAGCGCGGGGACGCAGGCCTTCTCGGGAGGGTCGATCCGGCCGTTCACGCTCACGACGGTGCGCAGCATGGGGCCGGGATTCTACGGGCGGACGGCAACGGCGTGGCGTCGCGCGCACGCGGATGCGTCGGGGTACGATCCGACCGTGGCGACGCCGCCCGACTCCACGGAATTCGAACGGACGGCGCTGCCGTTCCTGCCGGACTGCTACGCCTTCGCCTTGAGCCTCGCCGGGAACGTCCCCGACGCCGAGGACCTCGTGCAGGAGACGTACCTGAAGGCGCAGCGGGCCTTCGCGGACTTCACGCTCGGGACGAACGCCAAGGCGTGGCTGTTCACGATCCTCCGCCGGCTCCACATCGACCGCCACCGCCGGGCGCGGATCCGGCCGGTCCTCGCGCCGCAGGAGGAGCTCGAGGTGCTCGCGGTGTCGCGCGAGAGCGACGCGCCGGGCCTCCCGGAGGGCATCACGCCCGAGCAGGTCCGAGACGGCCTCGAGAAGGTCCCGGAGGCGTTCCGCCTGGCCGTGCGCCTGCGTGACCTGGACGGGTTCTCCTACGCCGAGATCGGCCGCGTCCTCGACATCCCCCCCGGCACGGTCATGAGCCGGATCCACCGCGGCCGGGAATCCCTCCGCCGCATCCTCGTTGGGTCTGTGAGCGCCGCCGATGGCGGGGACGCCGGACCGGCAGCCCGCCTCCACCCGGAGGGGCCCGGAGACGCCCCGCACCGACGGCTGGGACCGAAATGAACCACTGGACGGACGACCCGCTGGAGCGCACGCGATTCGTGGACGGCGAGATGCCGTCCGACGAGCGCGCCGGGCGTGCCCGGGAGCTCCTCTCCGACCCCGCGGCCCGCGCGCGGGTGGACGACGACGCCCGCCTCGCCGCGCTCGTGCGCGCGTCGGGCGGCCTGCGGCCCCTCCCGTCGCCCGATCTCGAGGCGCGCGTGCGCGCCGCGCTGGCGCGCGACCGGGGCTCGCTCATCTCCCGGAGGACCTCCGGGACCCGTCCTGCCGCGCGACGCGCGCTCGCGATCGCCGCCTCGGTGCTGGTCGCGGGCGGCGCCGCCGTGTTCGCGTTCCGCGGCCGCGTGCCCGAGAGCGCGGCGGCGGGGCGCGAGGTGCGTCTGGCCGTCGACGCCCTGCGGCGCGCCGAGATGGGCACCCTGCCGGGCGGCACGTCCTCGGGCGGGTCGTGCGAGGAGGGGGTCGCGAGCCCCCACCGGTTCCCCCTCGTCGTCAACGGCGAGGCGGCCGTCGAGTCGTGCTCGACCGCGGAGCACGAGACGGTGTCCGTGCTCCGGCGCGAGGACGATCCGACGCGGCGCAAGGGCCTCGTCGTGGTGCCCTGGGACGGGCTCTCCTCGGCGACCGACGTCGGATGGACGCGCGTGGAAGACATGGTCGTGTTCGACGTGGCGATCGGCCGGGCCAAGTACTACCTCGCGGCGCGCTGGGACGGGCTCGCCGGGACGCCGGCCTGCGTCGCATGCCACGGTCCCGCGAGGGCCTCCAACCCCGCCCGCAACCCGCACCACTTCGTGGAGCGCGAGGCGGTCCGGCCCGACCCGAGCCGCTGACGCCGGCCCCTCGAGGGCCGCGCGAGACCGCGCGGCGGTAGGCTCCACGCGCGATGTCGGTGCGCCTCCCCTACGGCCGCGGGTTCGTCGACGTGCGGTTCCCGGCGGGGATGGAGGTGGAGGTCGTCGCCCCCCCCGCCGCGCCGCCGCCGGCGGACGAGGGCGAGGTCGTCGACCGGGCGCTGGACGCGCCCGTCGGGGCGCCACCCCTCGAGGAGGCCGCCCGGGGCGCACGCCGCGTGACCGTCGTCGTGCCCGACCGCACGCGGCCCGCGCGCGCGGGCACGGTGGTCGCGCGGGTCCTCGACCGCCTCGCCCGCGCCGGCGTTCCGCACGACGGGATCCTCCTCCTCGTCGGCGGCGGGATCCACGCGCCCGCCACCCCCGCCGACGCGCTGGAGCTCCTCGGCGAGGGCGTCCTCGCGCGCGCGACGTGGGCCGCCTCCGACGCGGACGACGCCGCGGCGCACGCCGACCTCCCGCCGGGCGGCCCCCTCCCCGGCGCCCGCGCGCACCGCGCCGTCGTCGAGGCCGACCTCGTGGTGCTCGTGGGCGCCGTCGCGCCCCACTACCTCGCCGGCTTCAGCGGCGGCGCGAAGTCCCTCGTGCCCGGGTGTGCCGACCGCGCGACCGTGCTCGCGGCGCACCGCCGCACGCTCGACGCGACGGTCGCGCCCGACGGGAGCGTGCGCAACCTGCTCGGCCGCGCGGAGGGCAACCCCTTCCGGGACGCGCTCGACGGCGTCGCGCGCGCCCACGGCCGGTGCTTCACCGTGGTCGCGGGCCTCTCGGGCGGCCGCATCGTGCATGCCGCGTCGGGCGCGATCGTCGCGTCGAGCG
>DATLLK010000327.1:0-3288 GCA_035537895.1 Planctomycetota bacterium | reverse complement strand
GCCTACTTCTGCGCCGAGTTCGGCGTCCACGAGTCGCTGCCGATCTACAACGGCGGCCTCGGCGTGCTCGCGGGCGACCACCTGAAGGCGGCGAGCGACCTCGCCTTCCCGCTCGTCGGCGTCGGGCTCTTCTACCGCCGCGGCTACCTGCGCCAGCGCGTGTCGGTGCTGGGCGACCAGGTGCCGCTGCCCGTCGAGAACGAGCCGCGCGACCTGCCGATGGACCTCGTGCGCGACGCGAAGGGCCGGGCGCTGACCGTCGAGCTCGACCTGCCCGGCACGCGCCTGACGCTCGTCGCGTGGCGCGTCATGGTGGGCCGCGTCCCGCTCTACCTGCTCGACGCCGACCTGCCCGAGAACCGCCCCGAGGACCGCGCGATCACGCGCCAGCTCTACGGCGGCGACCAGGAGCACCGCCTGCGCCAGGAGATCGTGCTCGGCAAGGGCGGCATGCGCCTGCTGCACCGCCTCGGCATCGAGCCGTGCGCGGTGCACATGAACGAGGGCCACGCGACCTTCGCGCCGCTCGAGCGGGTGAGCCGGCTCGTCCACCAGGCGGGCCTCACGTTCGACGAGGCGGCGGAGGTCGTGCGCGCGACGACCGTGTTCACGACGCACACGCCGGTGCCCGCGGGGCACGACCGGTTCCCCGAGGCCCTGCTCCGGCGCTACTTCTCCGACAGCGCGGCGTGGGTCGGGCTCCCCTGGGAGCGCTTCCTCGCGCTCGGGCAGGCGGGTGCCGCGCGCGAGTTCAACATGACGTACCTGGGCCTGCGGATGTCCGCGGTCCACAACGGGGTGAGCCGCCTCCACGGCGTGGTCTCGCGCCGCCTCCTCGGCCCGTTCTGGCCCGGCCTCCTCGAGGAGGAGGTGCCCGTCGTCTCGGTGACGAACGGCGTGCACCTGCCCACGTGGACGGCGCCGACGATCCAGCGGCTCCTCGGCGTCGAAGGACGGCCCGTGGCCGGGGGCGACTTCCGCCTCGCCGCGCCGTCGATCGACGCGACGGCGCTCTGGGGCGCGCGCCGGGAGGCCCGCGCGCGCCTGCTCGCCGACGTGAAGGCGCTCGTGCGCGCGGGGTGCGAGGAGCGCCACGAGCCGCCCGACGTCCGCGCGACGCTCCGCGCCGGCCTCGTCCCCGACGCCCTCGTCATCGGCTTCGCGCGGCGCTTTGCGACCTACAAGCGCGCCGACCTCCTCCTGCGCGACGTGAAGCGGCTCGAGCGCCTCGTCGGCGACGCCGGGCGCCCCGTGCGCATCCTCTACGCGGGCAAGGCGCACCCGGAGGACGGCGCGGGCCAGGACCTCCTGCGCAAGATCGTCAAGGCGACGCGCGAGCCCGGCCTGATCGGCCGCCTCTACTTCCTCGACGACTACGACATGGAGCTCGCGCGGCGCCTCGTGCAGGGCGTGGACGTGTGGTTGAACACGCCGGTCCGGGGCATGGAGGCGAGCGGCACGTCGGGCATGAAGGCGACGGCGAACGGCGCCATCCACCTCTCGGTCCGCGACGGGTGGTGGGACGAGGGCCACGACGCCGAGCACGGCTGGGCCGTCGGCGAGGGCCCGATGGCGAGCACGCGCGAGGTGGAGGACGACCTCGACGCGGCGGCGCTCTACCGCCTCCTCGAGGAGGAGGTCGTGCCCGAGTTCTTCGACCGCGACCAAGACGGCGTCCCCCGCCGGTGGGTCGAGCGCGTGCGCCGCAGCCTGACGCGGATCCCGCCCGTCTTCGACGCGCGCCGCATGGTCGGCGAGTACTGGCAGATGGCCTACCTGCCGCTCGCGACCGCCTGGCTCGACCACGCGACGTCGGGATGGGCGCACGCGAAGGACCTCGCCGCCCGCCACGGCCGGGTGCGCCGCGCGTTCGGCGGCGTCCGCCTGCACGCCGCGCGCATGGACGGGCTCGCCGGCCTCGCCGCGGGGGGGTCGCTCGAGGTCTCCGCGGACGTCGACCTCGCCGGGCTCTCGCCCGACGACGTCCTCGTGGAACTGGTCTTCCGCGGCACCGGTCCGGGCGCGCCGAAGAGCCGCGTGGCCTCGGTGCTCTCGCCCGCGGGCGAGCCTCGCGGCACGGTGCTCACCTACCGGGGCTCGGTGACCGTCGACGAGCCGGGCCGCCAGTCGGGCGCCTTCCGCGTGCGCGCCCGCGCCGACCGCCAGGGCGACGGCGGGCTCGCCGACCTCGTCGTCTGGGCGTAAGCGCAGGACGTTTCGCGCCGGCACGTCGCGCCGGACCACCGGCAGGACCATTGCGCGTGAACGCCCGAGCGGTGGGCGGCGGCCCGACCGTCCCGGCACCTCTGCGGCTCCGCGGATCGTGCACCCTCGAAGCGCCTCGCCCTCCAGGCTCGTGGCGCACGTTCACGACGCTTCGAGCGGCGGCTAGACTCCGCTCGGCGGTGGAGTCCGCCGAAACCACGCTCGGGTCGCATGACTCCGACCTGCCCAGGGGGAGCCCCCAGTGCCTTGGACGACGATCAGCCTCGGCTTTGCGGGCGCCCTCGGCGTCCTCGCCCGCCACGCCCTTCAACGACTCGTCCCGCGGGCGGGGCGGATGCCGTGGGGTACGTTCGCCGTGAATGTCTCGGGGGCCCTCGTCCTGGGCCTCCTGCTCACCGTCATCGCGCGCCGCGGCGGGATTCCGATGTGGATTCAGGAAACCGTGTTCGTCGGGTTCCTCGGGGGCTATACGACGTTTTCCGCGCTCTCCGCCGAGACGTTCCTGATGCTCGAGTCCGGGCGCTACGGACTCGCCCTCGCCTACTCGCTGGGGAGCACGATCAGCGGGGTCCTCGCGGTCGGGCTCGGGGTGGGGATCGGACGCGCGCTGACATAGCCCGAGCGGAGCGTGTCCCGGGCAGGTGGGATCGAGACTCCATCGCTGGGCGTGGCGTTCGAGGACCTGCTCGCGTGCCGTCGGCGGGTGGAGAAGCAGACGCGGTCGGCCATTTCGCCCCCGAGGCCGGTCGCGGGTGCGGTGTCGCCTACGGGCCCTTCCTGCCGATCCCGTGGAGCACCACCGGCACGACGACGAGCGTGAACGCCGTCGACGCGACGATGCCGAAGATCAGGCTCCAGGCGAGCCCGGAGAAGATCGGGTCGAGCGTGATGGGCCAGGCGCCGAGCATCGCCGCGCCGGCGGTGAGCAGGATGGGGCGGAACCGCTTCATGCCGCTCTCGAGCACGGCCTCGCGCAGCGCGACGCCGGCCGCGCGCCGCTGGCGGACGAAGTCGATCAGGATGATCGCGTTGCGCACGACGATCCCGGCGAGCGCGATCATG
>DATLLK010000326.1:0-2994 GCA_035537895.1 Planctomycetota bacterium | reverse complement strand
GCCACGGAGCGCGAGGAAGGAGAGCCCGGCCCCGGCCGCCGCCGCGAGCAGCGTGATGAACATCCCGGCGCCGCGACCCGCGGAGAAGTCCACGCCCGGAAAGCGCATCCCGGAGACGTTCCCCGTGTCCCGGAACACGTCGATCAGCGTCACGAGGGTCGCGAGCCCGAACCCGCCGACGGCGATCACGGCGAGGCCGCGCGACGACACGGGGAGTGCCTTCGGCGCCCCACGCCACAGGAAGGCCGCCGCGAGCCCGGCGATCACTCCGAGGACGATGACGAAGCCGCCGTGGTAGCCGCCCTCCGTCCCGTTGAGCGACTGCGCCATGCCGCCGAACCCGACACCCTGATCTCCGAGTCCGCCGACCCGGACCGAGATCGAGTACCAGGGCATCAGCACCCCGATCAGGATCACCGCCCCGCAGATCGCCGCCAACATCGTCGCCTTCTTGGCGTCCATGGAACGGCCCTCCCTCGGCCGGCGACCAGTATCGACGAGATGCGCGCCCCCGTCGACGGGTCAGGTCCGAAAGGGCGGGTTTTGCGGGGCGCCCCCGCGCACGCTCATCCGCGCGCCGCGGCGGCGCGGCCCCGCCCCTTCGCCCAGTCCTCGCGCACGAGGCCGTACACACGGGCGTCGCGGGGCGTCCCGTCGGCGCCGAGGATCGCCCGCCGCAGGGTCCCCTCGAGCACGAACCCCGCGCGTTCGGCGACCGCGGCACTGCGTGCGTTCCGGGGGTCGCAGACGATCTCCACGCGCTCTGCTCCGAGGTCTTCGAAGCACGTGCGCGCGAGCGCCTGGGCGGCCTCGGTCACGTACCCCCGGCCGACCGCGTCGGCTCGCAGCCAGTAGCCGATCTCGAACGCCGGGATCGCCCACCGCACGCGGTGAAGGCCCGTCCCGCCGAGCAGGCGGCCGTCCTCGCGGCCGAACATGCCCATCGTGAAGTCGGTCCGCGCGGCGAACGCTTCCGCAAGCCGCCGGCAGGTCTCGGTCGACGCCTCCACCGTGGCGTGGCGGTCGGCCCACGGCAGCCACGGGAGGAGCTCGGCCCGCGAGGAACGGACCGCCTCGAAGAGCGCGGGCCCGTCCTCCGGCACGTAGGGCCGGAGCAACAGCCGGGCCGTCTCGATCCGCGAGGGGACGACGGGCTCGGGAGGCGGCGGGGTGCTGGCCGCGGGGTGGAGCACGCCGTCACCCTACCTGCGGTCAAGGATCCGGCGCAGCCGCCGCCACGGGCCCGGCTTCTTCGGGACGACGCCCGCTCCGAACTCCCGGAACTGCCGCAGGCGCTCCCGCAGGGCCGCCGCGAGGTCGCCGCGGCCGCGACGCTCGAGCGGGTCCACGAGCTCGCCGTAGAAGTGCTGCGTCAGGTCGTCCACGGCGCAGACCTCGAGGTCGCCGACGGCGAGCTCCCGTCGCGGGAACGTCGGCGCGTCGCCGAGGCGGCCGAGGGCCTCGAGGCCCAGCATGGCCCGCACGCACTTGCGGCAGCGTCCGCAGTTGACGGGGCCGTCCTCCGGGATGTCCTGCCAGCAGACGCGCAGGACCGCCCGCGTGTCCGCGCGCTCCGTGACGCGGCGCAGCTTCTCGAGCCGCGTCCGGTGCACGCCCTCGTGGTGCACCGTCAGCGAGCCGCTCGAGAGGTACGGGTCCGTCAGCGGATGCGAGCCCGCGGGCGCCAGTCCGTCCACGTGGGCCGACGCGGCGATGTAGACGTCCGTCAGCGGCGGCGAGAGCGCGTGCGCAAGCGAGAGCGTCGCGGCGCCGAACAGCGACTCGGCCCAGGCCTTCCCGTCCGGGTCGAGGGTCCGCACGTTCGTCGTCAGCGGGACGAGGGTCACCTCCTCCGTCGCGCACACGG
Organism: Planctomycetota bacterium; assembly: GCA_035537895.1. GTDB lineage: Bacteria > Planctomycetota > PLA2 > PLA2 > JAEUHO01 > DATLLK01. The sequence continues at coordinate 1,127 of DATLLK010000326.1, read as the reverse complement.
GCTCGAGCATCGCGCGCACGCGCGCATAGAACCGCGCCCGCGGCGACTGGCGCGGCGCGCCGATGTCGAGCCCGTGGACGAAGAGCGCCGTGCGCACGGAGAGGGGGTGGTCGGCCGGGAACGTCGCCCGGTTCTCGAGGAGCAGGTCGAGCGAGTCCACCCCGCCCGACAGGTACATCCCGGTCCGGCGCCGCTCCGCCGGGTGCGTCGCGGCGCCCTCGCCCGCCTCGATCGCGGGGACGGGCCCGAGCGCGGGGTTCCAGCCCGCCAGCGTGCGTAGGACCGTCGTGACGCCGGCGCGCAGCCGGGGGCAGACAGACCCGTCGAGCGCGATGCGCCGCTCCCCGGCGCGGAGCGCGGGGACGGCGGTCGCGGCGAGCGCGAACGACGTGCTCGCCACGAGGTCGGCGTCGAAGGGAGCCGGAGCCGATACGAACAGGTCCTGGGGCGCGCGACGCGCCTCCTCCCACTCGACGCGGACCGCCACCCGGGCGCCGTCCGCCGTCGGTTCCTTGCGCAGGTCGCGGATGCGCACGCTACGCCTGCTCGCCGGCAGGGGCGACGCGGCCGAGCAGCCGCCCGCGCAGCGCGCGCAGCTTGCGGCGTCGGACCCACGCCGCCGCGCGGCGCTCGAGCGCCTGCGCGAGGTCGGCTTCACCCGACGCCCGCAGGAGCGCCGCGCTCTCGCGGTGGCAGGAGACGTCGAACTCGTTGGCGACGTGCATGCCGCGCACGTAGGCGACGTCCACGGGCAGGCGCGGGAACGACGTCGCCGCGTCGAGCCGGCCGATCGCGCGCAGGACGACCATCGTGCGCGCGCACTTGTTGCATCGACCGCAATTGACCGCGTCCGGCTCGATCTCGTGCTGCTGGCACGGCTGGAGGATCGCGAGGGCGGCCGGCCAGTCGGCGACCAGCCTCGTCTTGCCGATGCGCGTCTCGGCCTGGCCGTCGAGCACGAGGTCGACCGCGGTGCTCGAGAAGAAGGGGACGAGCATCGGATGGCAGCTGTCGGGCTGGATCGGGTCGGTGCCTCCCGACGTCGGGACGAGGAGGCGTCCGACGCGATCGGAGAACGCGTGCGCCAGGCCGGCGAGGAAGGCGCCGATGCCGCCGCGGGCCCAGGT
>DATLLK010000325.1:0-11635 GCA_035537895.1 Planctomycetota bacterium | reverse complement strand
TCCTGGATCAGCACCGACCCGTCGTTCGTGACGCAGAGGTTGTCCATCATCTTCTGCCCTTCGTCACCGGCGAGGAGCATGTCGATCGTGCCCCCGAGGGCCGGGTTCGCCGCGTCGTCGAAGCGCAGGCGCCACAGCCGGCTCTTGCCGCTGAAGCTCGCCGTCGTGACGAAGTAGAAGTCGTCGGGGCTCTTCGGATCCCACGCCCCGTCCTCGGGGCGCTGGAACCCGGTGACGTTGCCGACGCTCGCCGCCTCGAGCGCGACGCCGGTCATGGCGGAGACGTCGCCGAGGCTGTACAGCGAGAACGCGGTGCCGTCGGCGACGACCGAGGCGTCGCTCTCCGAGAGGAGCCCCGCGACACGGACTCCCCAGAGCCTGCCGTTCGTGAGGCCCGCCTTGTCGACCGGGAGCCCGGCCGCGGTCTTGGTGCCGACGTAGACGTACACCTGGCCGTTGCCCGAGTCGTCGAGGCCGACGACGACGGTCCGCGCGCCGGCGCCCGGGTGGGCCACCGAGTTCTCCCAGCTGAACTTGCCGAGGTGGGGCACCTCGTAGCTGTCGCCCGTCTCGACGACGTGGCCGAAGCCGCGACCCTCGGGGCCCGACTCCTCGCCGTTCATGAAGATGCGCCCGTCGTAGCCGAGCCCGCTCTCTGCGTCGTAGAACGCGCCGCGCGCGGGCAGGTCGGCCGCGCAGAGGCGGTTGAGCGCCGTCGGCATGGCGTCGTATTCCTCGTCGACGACGTCCCACACCCACGTCTGCTGGATCAGGTCCTCTCCGTGCAGGACCTCGAGCGAGCCCTTGCGGATCGTCCACTTCGACACGAACGCGCCGGCGGCCCCGTGGGCGCGGACGACGCCGCTCGTCGCGGAGAGCTCGTGGTTCATGAGGACGGTGAACGTGCCGTCCCCGTTGTCGTAGGCGCCGAGGCCGTCCGGGATCCCGACCATGCGGTAGGGCACGCCGGGCTGGCCGGGCTTGTCGTTGACCGAGTCGCCCACGGTCAGGATGGCCGTGGTGGTCACCCCCTTCATGGAGCGGACCACGAACGGGGACTGCGAGGAGGAGGGACCGGTCAGCTCGTTGGCGAGCGCCGTGCCCGCGATCCCGCCGGCGAGCAGGCAGGCGAGCGGCATCATGCGTCGGGTGAAGTCGCGCATCGGAACAGAACCTCCGTTGGATGGGTGTGGGACGAGCGCGCGGGGACTCTAGGGGGCGACCGCGCCCGCCGGATGGAGGCCCGCGCAGGTTCCGATCAATTCACGGCCAAGGCGCGTCGCTCGGGGCGCGGTCCACCGCGGTCGCGGCGGCGGGCCCCCCCTCACGCGGGACGACGAGGCGCCGTCGGGCGTTGCATCTTGGTGCGGCGCTTGCGTGGGAACTGCCTCGTCTTCATCGGGCTGTCCGCGGCGCTCGCCGCGTGCGGCGAGGAGCGTCCGTCGAGCGGAGGGTCCGTGCGCGAGGCGCCCGCATCGACGCCGGCCACGGCGTCGCGGTGCGGCGGCTGCCACGAGCACGAGGTCCGGGCGTGGTCCGCCTCCCCCCACGCGCGGCACGCGGTCCCGGTCGCGACACCTCCGGGGGGGGCCGACGCGGCCGTCGGTTCACGATGGATGCAGGCGTACCTGCGCAAGGACGCCGCGGGGGTGCACCGGATCCTGCCGCAGTGCCGGGACCTGCGCGCGCCGCGCTGGCTCGAGGTCCACGAGGTGCTCGCCGAGATCGCCGGAGGCGCGTCCGGGCTCGGTCCGCGCTCGCTGCCGCCGGTGGAGCAACGCTCCTTCGACGTGGACTGCAGCGGGTGCCACGCGAGCGGGGCGCGCGTGCGCCACGACACGCTCACCGCCTCGCTCGTCTCGACGTGGCGCGATCTCGCCATCGACTGCGACGCCTGCCACGGCGACCCCGAGCCGCACCGGGACGGTGCGCCGGGGACGATCGCGCGGCTCGGGTCGCTCACGCCGCGCGGGCAGGTCATGCTGTGCGGTCGCTGTCACGGCGGGCCGGCGACCGACGGCGACCCGGAGCCGCGCGAGGCGGAGACCTTCGTCGCGCGCGCGGGCGACCACGAGAGCCTCTTCACGGACGGCGCCGCGGGCGCGCAGAACTACCAGGTGGCGTCCTTCGTCCGCAATCCGTGCTTCTCGCGAGGCGGACTGACGTGCACGGCCTGCCACGATCCCCACGGCTCCGCGCGCGAGGGCACGGCGCCGCTCGACGCGCTCTGCGTCTCCTGCCACCCCGCGTTCGGCGGTCGCGACCACACGCATCACGATTCGGCGGGGGAGGGGGCCCGCTGCGTCTCGTGCCACATGCCGCGACTGCTCACGGGACTGCTGCGCCACCAGCGGGAGCACCGGATCGGCGTGCCCGTGCCCGGGATCGCCGGCGCGCGCGACGCATGCACCTCGTGCCACGCCGAGCTCGGGGCGGCCGCGGTCGAGGCGGCCTGGCGCTCCTGGTACGGGGACCGTGCCGTCGCGGCCGCCGATAGGGCGCGCGAGGCGGCGCGCGCGATCGCTCTCGCGCGCGCCGGCGACCCGGCCGCGGCGGCCGCGCTCCGGAGCGTCCTCGGGCACCCGGACCCCTTCGTGCGGGCCGCCGCGATCGCCCGCCTCGGGGAGCCCGCGCTCGCACGGTCCGACCCCTCGCCCGAGGTGCGCGTGGCCGCGGTCCGGGGCGCGCCGGCGGACGCGCCCGCCGAGGTCTTCGTCGGCTTCCTGAAGGACGTGGAGCCCCGGGTGCGGGCGGAGGCCGCGGTCGCGCTCGCGAGCCGCGGCGACGACACGGGGCGCGCGTTCCGCCCCGACGTGGAGCGCCTCGCGCGCGCCGCGAGGGAGGACGTCGCCTCGCGCTGGGTGCTCGCGACCTGGTGCCTCGACGACGGCCGCCCGGGCGAGGCGGTGGCATGGCTCGAGGAGGCGCTCGCGTTCGAGCCGGGCTCGCCCGACGTCTGGTTCCTGCTCGCGCAGGCGCACCTCCTTCGCCGGCGCACGGCCGCGTTCGAGGAGGCCGTGCGCGAGGGCGTGCGCCACGTGGCGGCGGCGGTGGGCCGAGGCGAGGCCGCGGACCGCGATCTCGAGCGCTTCGTCGGGATCCAGATCGCTCGCGGGCGGCGCGCGCTCGCACGCGCGATCCTCGACGAGGCGGCGACGCGCCTTCCCGGCGACGTGCAACGGAAACGTTTCACGGAGATGGCGGAACGACTGGATGCGACGCGCTGACGCGCGGCGGCGCGCGTCGCGGGGAATGGCCCGCTCGACGCCGCGTTGCGAGGGTGACGACTGACCGTCGCTCGGAGCACGATGTGTGTGAGATCACGAGGTCGAACGGCTCGACCGGCCGCCCCGCGCCGTACCGCCTCGTGGCGCGCGCCGGCCGCCCCGAGTGGCAGGGGAGCCTCAAGGCGCGCGTCGTCCGCGTGGACGACGTCCTCGTGGGAGGGCCCGACCCCGTCGTGATCGGCGGACCGTGCGCCGTCGAGTCGCGCGCGCAGACGCTCGAGATCGCGCACGCGGTGAAGGCCGCCGGCGCGCGCATGCTCCGCGGCGGCGCGTGGAAGCCCCGCACGAGCCCGTACGACTTCCAGGGACTCGGCCGCGAGGGGCTCGAGATCCTCGCCGAGGCGCGCGCGGAGACCGGTCTGCCGATCGTGACGGAGGTGCTCGACCCGCGGCAGGTGCCGCTCGTCGCCGAGTTCGCCGACGTGCTCCAGATCGGCGCGCGCAACATGCAGAACTACGGGCTGCTCCGCGAGGCGGGCCGCGCGGGGAAGCCCGTCCTGCTCAAGCGGCACTGGGCCGCGACGCTCAACGAGTGGCTCTGCGCGGCGGAGTACGTCGCCCTCGAGGGCAACCTCGACGTGATCCTCTGCGAGCGCGGCATCCGGACGTTCACCCACACGGAGTACAACCGCAACACGCTCGACGTGAACGTCGTGCCGTCCGTGCGCCGTCTGACCTTCCTCCCCGTGATCGTGGACCCCAGTCACGGGACCGGGGTCGCCGACCTCGTGCTCCCCGCGTCGCTGGCGGCGGTCGCGGCCGGCGCGCACGGCCTCCTCGTCGAGGTGCTCGGGCCCCGCACCCGCCCGGAGGACGCGCTCTCGGACGGCCACCAGTCGGTCCGGCCCGACGTGCTCGCCGAGCTGGTCGCGCGCGTGCGCGCGATGGTGCCCGTGGAGACGGGATCGTGACGCGCCGGCCGACGACCGCGGCGCGCGTCGTCCTCGCGCTCTCGGTCGTCGCGGCCGGCTGCGGAGGTGAACGTCAGAACCGGTCCGGTGCGCCCTCGGGTCCCGCCGTCGGGCTGCCGGCCGCCGCGGCCCGGTCCGGGCTCTTCCAGGACGTGACGGAGGCGTCCGGCATCGACTTCGTCCACCATTCGGGCGACGGGACGATGGACAACATCGTCGAGGCGGTGGGATCGGGCGGCTGCGTCCTCGACTACGACGGCGACGGGAAGCAGGACGTCTATCTCGCGGACCAGGGCTGGCGCGCCGGCGTGAGCCGGGGAGAGCCGTCGGGGCGGTCGCCGAGCTCGCGGCTCTACCGCAACCGGGGCGACGGGTCCTTCGAGGACGTCACCGCGCGCGCGCGCGTCGGCGACGACGGGTTCTGCTTCGCCGCGATCGCGGGGGACGTGGACGGCGATGGCCACGCCGACCTCTACGTGCTGCGGACGGGACCCAACCGCCTGTACCGCAACCGGGGCGACGGGACGTTCGAGGACACGACGGAGCGCGCGGGCGTCGGCGACCCGGGGTGCTCCGTCGCGGGGACCTTCCTCGACGCGGACCACGACGGCGACCTCGACCTCTACGTCGGCAACTACCTCGCGTTCGACCCCGCGTACCGCCTCTACTACTCCGCGGACGGCTTCCCCGGCCCCCTCGCCTACACCGCGCAGCCCGACACCTTCTATCGCAACCGGGGCGACGGGACGTTCGAGGACGCTTCGGTCGCCTCGGGCATCCGGGCGGTGCCGCCGGGCCGCGCGATGGGCGTCGTCTCCTTCGACGCGAACGGCGACGGCCACGCCGACGTCTACGTCGCGAACGACGGCTCGGCGAAGTTCCTCTGGCTCGGCGACGGGAAGGGCGGGTTCCGCGAGGCGGCCGTCGAGGCCGGGGTCGCGTTCGGCTTCTACGGGGAGGCGACGGCGTCGATGGCCGGCTCGGTCGGCGACGCCGACCTCGACGGCCTGCCCGATCTGCTCGTGACCGACAACTCGTTCGGCTCCTTCTACCGCAACCTGGGCGGCGGCCGGTTCCAGGACCGCGTGCGGGCGGTGGGCTTCGCGCAGCACGCCTCGGCGTGGGCCCACTGGGGCGGGGGCTTCCTCGACGTGGACGACGACGGGGACCTCGACGTCTATGCGGCGGCGGCCGACCTGCACTACGCGACGGGCCGTCCCGACCTGCTGCTCGAGAACCGCGGCGACGGCACGTACGCCGACCTCTCGGAGCGTGGAGGGCCCTGGTTTCGCGCGGAGCGCGTGAGCCGGGGCGGGCTCATCTTCGACATGGACGACGACGGGCGCCTCGACCTCCTCGTGACCAACGTCGGCGACCGCCCCGCCCTCCTTCGAAACGTCGCGACGACGGGGAACCACTGGCTGAAGATCGCGCTCGTCGGCGTGCCGCCGTTTCGCCCGGCGAACGGCGCGCGGGTCGTGGTCGAGGCCGGCGGTCGCCGGCAGGTCCGGCGCAACGACATGCCCGGCGCGTACCTGGGCCAGCACGACGCGCGACTGCACTTCGGGTTGGGCTCGGCGACGCGGGTGGACTCCCTCGAGATCACGTGGCCGGACGGAACGACGCAGACGCTGACGGACGTCGAGGCGGACCGGGTCCTGACGATCGTGCAGAAGGAGTCCGTCCGGTGACGCGTGCGTGCCTCGTCCTCGCCGGAGGCGTCCTCCTCGCCGCGTGCGACGTCCCGGCCGCGCGGGCCCCGAGCGCCCCGCCCGCCTCGCTCGTCGTGACCGTCGCGCCCCGGGGCGCCGCGGCCGACGACCCCGTGATCGGGCTCCCCGCGGGCTCGCGTCTCCTCGTCGTCGACCGGGCGCGGCCGGGCGCCGCTCCCGTCGACCTCTCCGACGGTCTCGCCGCCGCGGGCGACGCCTGCGTCTCGCACGACGCCGCGCGGATCGCCTTCGTCGCGCGTCGCAGCGCGGCGTCGCCGTGGACGGTCTGGACGTGCCGGGCCGACGGCGGCGACCGCCGGCCCGCCGTCGAATCAGCGACGGACTGCGCGGCACCCGCCTGGCTGCCCGACGGCCGCCTCGTCTACGCCGCCGTCACCGACGACGACGTGCCCGTGCCCGCGTTCCGCCGTGCGTGGGCGCTCTTCGTCGCCGCCGGCGACGGCGGCCCCGGCCAGCGCATCACGTTCGGCGCCGGCCTCGAGATCGACCCCGCGGTCCTCCCCGACGGGCGCATCGTCCATGCCGCCTGGCGTCCCGGCGCGGCGGACGACGCGGACGGGCGCTTCGCGCTCTTCACGGTGCACTCCGACGGCGCGGGTGTCGCGCTGTTCCACGGGCCAGAGGACGCGCCGGCCGTGCTGCGGCGTCCACGCTCGGCCCCCGATGGCCGCGTCGCCTGCGTCGGCGGCACGGGACCCGAGGGGGACCGCGTGCTCGTCCTCGACCCACGCTGGCCCTTCGGCCCCTCGTCGCCCCTCGAGGGTGCGACGGGCGTGCGCACGGTCCTGCCGACCGCGCGGGGCGGCCTTCGGATCGCGGGTCCCGGGGGCGCGGCAGAGCGGGCCTCGGCCGCGGGCCGGCTGGTCCCGCTCGGGATCGCGGCCGCCGACGGCGGCGTCGTCCTCGCGGCCGTCGACCTCGAAGCGAGCCCGCGACCGCAGGGCCACCTCTCGATCGTGGACCCGTTCCAGCGGTGGGGGCAGCTCCTCGCCGTCGACGCGCGCTTCCCGGGCGCGCAAGCCGCGGCCCGCGTGCGGTTGAGGCACTACGACGGACCCGGTCCCGCGTCGACGCGCGTGCTGGGCGAGACGCCGCTCGCGGCCGACGGGTCGTTCTTCCTCCGCGTGCCGCCCGACGTGCCGCTCCTCGTGGACCTGCTCGACGCCTCGGGCGCGGTCGTCGCCGCGTCGTCGACGCCGATCTGGGTCCGGCCGCGGGAGACGCGCGGCTGCATCGGGTGCCACGAGGACCCCGACGTCGCGCCGCCCAACCGCCGGCCCGCCGCCGTGCTCGACGAACCGGTCGACTGGTCGGGCTCGAAGGAGGAGGCCTCCCGATGAGGTGGCCTCGGCGCCGCTGGACCGTGCCCCTCGGGGTGGCCGCCGTCGGCCTCGCCGTGTTCCTCGTGGCGGGCCGGTCGTGGGCCCACCGGCACGTCCGCCAGTTCGCGAACGCGGGCGACCCCGCGTCGATGGACTGCACGCGCTGCCACGGCCCGAAGGCCGGCGTCACGGCGGAGCGACGGGCGCGGCCCACCCCCTCGGGCCTCGCGGTCTCGGCCGACGGTCGGTTCGCGTACGCCGTGTCGGCGCCCCAGCGCCGGGTCCTCGTCGTCGACCTCGTGGAGCAGGCGGTGGTCGCGAGCGTCGAGGGGGGAGGGGAGCCGTCGGGCGTCGCGCTCTCCCCCGACGGGCGCACGCTGGCCATCACCCTCGTCGACCGGCACGAGGTGGTGCTGGCCGACGCGAAGGGCGGCGCGGTCCGGGCCCGGCACGCGACGGGGACCGAGCCGGCGGGCGTCGCCTTCGACGCGGCGGGCCGGCGCCTCTTCGTCGCCAACGCGGGCTCGGACGACGTGTCCGTCCTCGACCTCGACACGGGGCACCACGTGCGGCGGCCGGCGGGGCACGAGCCCTTCGTCGTCGTGCGGTCGCCCGACGGCGCGACGATCGCCGTCGTGGCGCGCCGCGCCTCCCTCGGGGCGCCCGACCGCGTGCCCGCGAGCGAGGTGACCCTCTTCGACGCGGCGACGGGCGCGACGCGGCGTCGCGTGATGCTCGCGTCCTGCCACATGGCCGAGGGCGCGGCGTTCACGCCGGACGGGCGGCGACTCCTGACCCCGGTCGTCGAGGTGCACAACCTGCTCCCGATCCTCGAGGTCGCGCGGGGATGGGTCTCGGGCGCGTCGCTCGCCTGTGTCGACGTGGCGACCGGCGACGTCGCCCTCCTGCCGCTCAACGAGCCGACCCGCGGCTTCGCCGACCCTGCGGGCGTCGCGGTCGCTGCCGACGGGCGCCGGGCGCTCGTGCTCTCGGGGGGCAGCGACGAGGTCGGGATCGTCGACCTCGCGGCCGCGCTCCGCGAGGAAGGGGCGTCGCGACCCGACGCGCCGCGGCGCCTGTCGCTCGCGCTGCGCTACGTCGAGCGGCGCGAGCCGTTGCGGAACAACCCGCGTGCCATCGTCGCAGCGGGCGACCGCTACGTCGTCGCCGAGCGGCTGGCGGACTCCATCGCGACCCTGGACGCGGAAGGGCACGTGGTCGCGCGCACCGTCCTCGACGACGCGCCGCCCGACGCGCTCCGCCGCGGGGAGCGGGTCTTCCACGACGCCGGGGCGACCTTCCAGGGCCACTTCTCCTGCCGGGGCTGCCACCCGGGCGCCCACACGGACGGGCTCACCTACGACTTCGAGCTCGACGGGGTCGGCCGCAACGCGGTGCTCAACCGCAGCCTCCACGGGCTCGCGGGGACCGAGCCGTTCAAGTGGATCGGGACCAACCCGACGCTCGAGCGGCAGTGCGGTCCGCGCTTCGCGATGGTGCTGTCCCGGGCCGACGTGTTCTCCGAGGAGGCGCTGCGCGACCTCGTCGCCTGGATGCACTCGCTCCCGCCGCCGCGGCCCCGCCCGAACGCGGGCATCGTCACCGGGATCGACACCGCCGCCGCGGAGCGGGGACGAAGGCTCTTCGAGCGCTCGGTGCGGAAGGACGGGACCTCCCTCCCTCCGTCCGGGCGGTGCGTCACCTGCCACCCTCTGCCGCACGGCACGAACAACAAGAAGGCCGACGTGGGCACGAGGGGCCCGACCGACGGGACGGGAACCTACGACATCCCGCACCTCACCGGGATCGCCACGAAGGCGCCCTACCTCCACGACGCGCGCGCCACGACGCTCGAGGAGATCTGGACGCTGCCGGGCGTGCTCGACCAGCACGGCGTCGTGACGGACTTCTCCAAGGCGGACCTGAACGACCTGATCGAGTTCCTGCGAGGGCTTTGACCGTGAACGGCACGAAGATCACCCTCACGCTCGCGCTCCTGGCCGCCGCCGGCGCCGCGGTCGTGCTCTTGAGCGGCCCCGCGTCGCGGGCGGCAGCGGCCGACCCGGCGCCCGCGCCGGCACGGGTGCCCGCCGCCGGCCCCTGGGACGCGCCCGCCGAGGTCGTCCGCTGGCCCATGCGCTACGACCGATTCGAGACCCTGACGACGAAGGACGGCCTGCCGTCCGACCACACCACCTGCGCGCTCGCCCACGGCGACGAGCTGATCGTGGGCACCGACAAGGGCGTCGGGCTGCGTCGCGCCGGCACGTGGACGTACCTGCGGGAGAAGGACGGCCTCTCCCACGACATCGTGACGTCGGTCGCGCGAGACCCCGAGACCGGCGACTGGTGGGTGAGCACGGTCCGCGGGCTCACGCGGATCTCGGGCGGCAAGCCGCAGGTCTACCACCAGCTGAACAGCGGTCTCGTGAACGACATCGTCTACCACGTCTCCGTGGACGGCCCTCGCGTGTGGGCGGCGACGCAGGCGGGCACGAGCGTGCTCGACACGAGGACGGGCGCCTGGGCGCTCTGGGACCAGCGCAACTCGATCATGCACGAGCCGTGGTGCTACGCCGTGGCCCACGGGCCGGGGCGCACGTGGATCGGCCTGTGGGGGGGCGCGATCATCGAGCGCGACCTCGGTCTCGGGATGTGGCGCGAGTACCGCGACCCCGACGGCGAGATGGAGCTCGACCTCTTCCGGGACGACGGCCCCCTCCACGAGGTGAGCGCGTTCATCGCGTACGACGCGGGCGTCCTGTGGCAGGGCACGTACTTCGGCCTCTCCCGGTTCGACGGGCGGCGCTGGAACACGTACACGGCCAAGGACACGGGCTTCCCGGGCGACTTCATCCAGCACGTCGCGTGCAAGGGGCACACGTGCTGGCTGTCCACGGACCAGGGGTTCGCCGTCTTCGACGGGACCACCTGCGTCTCCTACCGACGGACGGCCGACGGCCGCTGCGCGGTGTCCGTCGCGAGGGACGGTCGCGAGGTCGAGACCACGACGCTCGCGACCGCCCCGGGCGACAACTTCGTGATGTCGACGACGCCGGAGCCCGACGGGGCCTGGCTCGCCACGGGCCACGGGCTGACGCGCGCGTTCAAGGCGATCGAGCGCAAGGACAACTAGGAAGCGAGGATCCCATGGGAACACGGACGGAACAGGCTCGGATCGTCCAGCGCGTGGACGAGACCTTCGGTCGGGCGGAGCGCGAGGAGATGCGCGCGCTCGGCCTCCTCGACGCGGCGGGCAACATCCTCGAGGTCCCTCGGTCGCCGGCGCAGGTCGAGCGGACGCCGATCACCTCGCACGACGTGCTGAACGAGGCGTACGCCTACGCGCTCCCCTCGTCGTTCAGCCGCGGGGTGAAGGTCACCCTGCAGCCCGGGCAGCGCATCCTCTGGCTCTCCGGCACGGCGAGCATCGACGACCAGGGCGTCACCGTGCTCGCGGGCGACTTCCGCGCGCAGCTCTGGCGCACGTACCGCAACCTGACGCAGCTGCTGAAGAGCGAAGGGGCGACGTGGCACGACGTCGTGCGCACGACGTGCTACCTGCGCGACATCGAGCGCGACTACGACGACGTCAACCGCGTCAGGACGCTCTTCTTCCGCTGCCTGCAGGTGGACCCGCTGCCGGCGTCCACGGGGATCCAGGCCCGACTCTGCCGCAGCGACCTGCTGATCGAGATCGAGCTCTTCGCGGTCCTCTCGGCCCCCTAGGAGACCGACATGCCCGGCCGTCGATTCTCGACGCTCGCCCTGCTGGCCGCCGCCGCGGCCGCGTTCCTCGCGCCGCCCGCGGCCGGGGAGGACGTGCCGGCACCGGCGCCCGCCGGGACGCCCGCCGCGGAGCCGTACGGCGGCACGCCGGAGGATCTGCGCCCGCACCGCGGCGCGGGCGAGCCGCTGCGCCGCTTCTTCCTCGAGCCGCCCGCCTATCGCGGTCCGGGCGCGGAGGAACCCGACCCCGAGGACCTGACGGAGGTCCGGTTCGGGGTGGTGCTCCCCCTGACGGGCATCGACGCGCCGGTCGGTCGCCGCATGCGCAACGGGCACCTGCTCGCGATCGAGGAGGCGAACGCGGCCGGCGGGTACCGGGCGGGCCTCCCCTTCCGCCTCCTCGAGACGGACGAGAACGACACGTGGGGCGCGGCCGGCAACGTCGTCGTGGACCTCGCGACACGCCGCGGATGCTGGGCCGTCTTCGGCGCGCTCGACGACCAGAACAGCCACGTCATGACGCGCGTCCTGCTGAAGATCAACGTGCCGATGATCAACACGGGGGGCACGGACCCCACCCTCACCGAGCACAACATCCCGTGGCTCGTGCGGATGCGGTCCGACGACCGCCAGATCTCGTACCGCCTGCTGAA
>DATLLK010000324.1:0-2601 GCA_035537895.1 Planctomycetota bacterium | reverse complement strand
GGATCAAGCGGGGGATGGTCGTCGCCGCCGCGGGAACGCTCACCCCGGTCCCGCGGTTCGCCGCGCGCCTGCGGCTCCTGCGCCGGCTCGAGACGCCCGTGAAGCACGGGATGAGCGTGCGGGTCCACGTCGGGAGCGACCAGGCGGGGGCGCGCCTTCACCTGCTCGAGGCCGACAAGGCGGCGCCGGGGACCGTCACCGCCGTGGAACTCCAGGGCGAGCAGCCCTTCCTCGTGGCGCCCGGCGACCGGTTCGTGCTGCGGACGCTGAACGCGTCGGAGACGCTCGGCGGCGGTGTCGTCGTGGAGCGGCTGGAGCAGCGGCTGCCGCGGCGGCGCGAGGGGATGGTCAAGGGGCTGATCGAGCGCGCCGAGCACCTGGACGACCCGGCCGTCCTCGCCCTCGCGACGCTTGCGGCCGCGGGGGAACGCGGGGCGGAGGCCGGCGAGATCGCGGCAGCGAACGTGCTGCGACTGGAGGGCCTCGCGCCCGTGCTGGACGCCCTCGTCGCGGCACGGCGTCTCGTGCGGTCGGCGCGCGGGCGCCTCTTCTCGCTCGAGGGCTTCGAGGGCCTGCGCCGCCGCCTCGTCGACGCGACGGTCAAGCTCCACAAGAAGGACCCGGGCGTTCCCTTCCTCCCGCTCTCCGCCCTGCGCTCCGCCTTGGGCCGGGTCGAGTCCTACGTGCTCGACGCGGCGCTCGACGAGATGGTCCGCGCGGGGGAGATGAAGCGCAGCCCCGAGGGCGGCGTCGCGCACCGCTCGCACACGGGCGAGATGCCCGCGGCCGACCGTCAGCGCTGCGACCGCGTGCTCGCCGTCCTCCTCGAGCGCCGGGGCATGCCGCCCGACGAGGGCGAGATCGGCGCGGCGCTCGACCTCCCGCCCCAGGTCGTCAAGAAGACGCTCCTGGTGCTCGACGCGCGCAAGGAGGTCTTTCGCGCGGGCCCGATGTGGTTCCACGCGGGCTGGGTCGAGGAGGCGAAGAAGGCCCTCGCCGCGCACGCGAAGGCGAAGGGCCCCTTCACCGCGTCCGAGGCGCGCGAGCTGCTCGCGACGAGCCGCAAGTTCGTGATCCCGTTCCTCGAGGCGCTCGACGACCGCGGATTCACGCGCCGCCAGGGCGACTCCCGGACCGTGATCGGGGGATGAGCGGACGGGGCCGGTGCCCGGGCCTCATCGCGCCTTCTTCGTCCCCTCCGAGGCCGATTCGCGATCGAACTCGAAGACGACGAGATCCCGGCCGATCCCGACCCACAAGGAGCTTCCCTCCTCGGCCGGGTCGAACCAGGTGTCCGGCTCGTCTTCGTCCGGTTCGAGCGTCAACCCGAGTTCCTTGCCCGTCGCCCGGACCGCCTCGACGACCGTCGCCTTCGGGACGCCGGGGAGCCGCAGGACGATGCTGACGGTCCCCATGGGCTCCGCCTCGTCGGTGTCGAGCCATGCGTTGACGACTCCCGCCCAGTTCCCTCCCGGCGAGAACGGCGTCTTCTCGAGCGGGAGGTAGTGGTCCTGGAGGACATGGGCCGCCTCGCGCAGGGCCGCCTTGGCCTCCTTCATCGGCGTCCCCGGCGCGAGGCCGCCCTTGGATCGGTAGAGCTTCGTCATGACCGTGCGGATCGCGGCCTTCGCGTCGCCCTCGCCTTCCTTGGCGCCGACGCTCGTCGCGAACGCGACGGCCGCGACGAAGAGGGTCGGAACCGCCACCCACAGGACCGCGCGTCCGCGCATGCGACACCTCCAAGGCCAGCGTAGCCGGGCCGGGGGCCGCGTGCCTCAGCGGTCGCGGCGGAACACGACGAAGGCGAGGCCCGTGTCGACAGGGCGGTGATGCAGCGCGCCCACGGGGGTGTCGAGGATCGCCTCGCGAAGCACGCGCACGACGCGGCGGTCCGACTTCGCGATCGTGTAGGAGCCGCGGTTGAACACGTCCCCTGCGTCGTTGCGGTCGTCGGTCAGCTCGCGGACGAGGTTCTCCATGGGCTCGCCGGCCTGCGCGCGCGTGAGGACCATCTGGGCGCGGGTCAGCGCCTCCGACTTCGAGCGCTGGAACGGCGTGCGTCCCTGGACGCGGTAGCCGACGAGGACCTGCGTGAACTCGACCGTGCCGTCGGCCGGCAGGAGCTTCGGCGGCGCGGGCGTCGGGGGCGTCGCGGGCGGCGTCGGCGCGTCGCCGCACGCGGCGAGCGCCGCGGCGAGCGCGAGCGCGACGAGCGCCCGGACGGCGGTGCGCGGGAGGGCGCGGCGGAGGGCGGCGCGCCCGCGGATCACTTGTCGCGGCGGATGACGTGGAACCCGTACGGCGTCTCGACGGGCTCGGGGGCGATCTTGCCGACGGGCGTGTCGCGCGCCGCCTTGTCGAACGCCGGCATCATCTGCGGGGGCGGGAAGGTGTACGAACCCGGCTTCCCGTTGTTCGTGTTGGGCTTCCCGGTCCTCTGGTCCTTGTCGTCGGTGAACTTCTCGACGATCTCCTCGAACGGGCGGCCGCCGACGGCGTCCTGGAGGAGGGACTTCGCCACCTCGCGCGCCTGTTCCTTCGTGCGCTTCGCCTGGGGCATGTACTCGGCGCTCTTGAACGCGATGAGGAAGTGCGTGACCG
>DATLLK010000323.1:0-4535 GCA_035537895.1 Planctomycetota bacterium | reverse complement strand
CACGCCGATCATCGTCGTCCGGGGGGTGGTCGCGGGGGTCGAGAGCGCCCTGTCCGGGCCGGGATGGATCAAGACCGACGCGCACATCTCCCCCGGACACTCCGGCGGGCCGGTGCTCGACGAGCGGGGCCGCTTCCTGGGAATCGCGAACGCAACCCTCGGCAAATACGACCAGTTAGGTCTCGTACGCCCGTCCGAGGCGATCCCGGCCGCCTGGCGCGAACGGATGCGCGCTCGCGGGGAGTCGAAAGCCCCGAGACCCGCTTCCCGGAACCCCGGCGATCGCCCTCGTTGAGCAAAGGCCGAGCAAGGATCGTGCCGGGGGTGTCGCCCTGTGGCGCCACGGTCCGATCCGTGGTAGCCTTCGGCACTTATGGCACGAACGGCATTGGCGAGAACAGCCCGGAAGCCCGTGAACGGGAAGGCGCACGCCCCGCAGCCTCCTGGACCGAAGGGTCCCGGAGCGAAGGGCGCTCCCGGACCGCGTCCCACCCTCCCCTCGATCCCGCGCGTCGCGCGGTATGCGCCGACCGCCGGCGTCACGCCCCGCAAGGTGTGGATCCTCGGGTGCGACTCGGAGCGCGTGGGCGCGGCGGTCTCGTATCTCATCAAGAAGGGGCACGACGCTCGAGGGGGAGAGCCCGGCGGCGACGTCGGCTCCGCCCTGCGGACCGAGCGGCCCGACCTGGTCGTGATCGACCTCGAGACGGACAGCGATCGCGGCCGCCACGTCGCCGTCCAGCTCCGGGCGGACCGCGGCACGCGCCAGCTGCCGATCGTCCTGGTCGGCGTGCGCTCGAACGAGGGTCCGAAGGTGGACCGGGCGGTGCCGGGACCCACGCGTCGGTACGCGGGGACGCTGATCCAGCCGACGGTCCTCGAGGCGATCTACAAGGACTTGTAGTCCGCGCAGGTTGTAGTCCCCCTGGTGTGGGTTGTAGTCCGCGGAGTCGCGGCCCGGTCGAGAGCGTGGTTCGGGCCGCCGCTCGCTCCCCGCCGCGACCGCGTCGCGCCGTCGTGTAGGCTCCGCGCGATGAGCCATGGCCCCGGCACCCGCGCCGTCCACGACGGCGAGGAGCCCGACCGCCCGACAGGCGCGCTGACGACGCCCGTCTACCGGACGAGCACCTTCCGCTTCGACACGACGGACGACCTCGTCGAGGGGGCGCACGGCCGTCGGCCCGGGTTCTACACCCGCTACGGCAACCCCAACTTCGCGGTCGTCGAGCGCAAATTCGCCTCGCTCCACGGAGCGGAGGACGCGTTGCTGTTCGGGAGCGGCATGGCCGCCCTCGCGGCCGTGATCCTCGCCCACACGCGGGTCGGGGACCGCATCGTCGCGGTGGCCGACCTGTACGGCGGCACCCGCCTGCTCCTGGAGGACCTGGCCGCCCGCGGGGACGTTCGCACGACGTACGTGCCGCTCGCCGACGAAGCGGCGCTCGCCGCCGCCCTGCCCGGCGCGAAGCTCCTGCTCGCCGAGAGCGTGACGAACCCGGTGCTGCGGGTCCTCGACATGGAGGCCCTCGCCGCCGCCGCCCGCCGCGCGGGCGCGAAGCTCCTCGTCGACAACACGTTCGCGACCCCGGTGGGGCAGCGGCCCCTCGGGCTCGGCGTCGACCTCGTCTGGGAGAGCGCCACGAAGGCGCTCGGGGGCCACTCCGACCTCCTCGGGGGGGTCGTCGCGGGGTCGCGCGCGCTGCTCGGGCCCGTGCGCCGGGCGCGGCAGGTGTACGGAGGGATCTCCGACCCCGAGACCGCCTGGCTCCTCGAGCGCGGCATGAAGACGCTCGTCGCCCGCGTCGAGCGGCAGGGACGGACCGCGCTCGAGCTGGCCGGCTGGCTCGAGCGCCACCCGGCGGTCGCGCGGGTCTGGTACCCCGGCCTCCCCTCGCACCCCGACCACGCGCTGGCGCGGCGTCTGCTCGTCGGCGGGGGGGCGGTGGTCACGTTCGCCTGCCGCGGCGGCGTCGACGCCGCGCGCCGCCTCGCCGACGGCGTCCGGCTCGTCGCGAACGCCCCGAGCCTCGGGGGCGTCGAGAGCCAGCTCTCCCTGCCCGTCTTCACGAGCCACGCCTACCTCACGCCCGAGCAACGGGCGGCCGTCGGAGTGACCGACGACCTCGTGCGTTTGTCGGTCGGGCTCGAGGATCTCGCCGACCTCCGCGCCGACCTCGACCACGCCCTGGGATCCTCCGCATGACCCGATCGCCGATCGCCCTCGTGCTCCGGCGCGCCCTGCCCGCTCTCGCGCTCGTCGTCGTCGCGGCCTGCGGCGGGGGCGGCGGCGGCGGGAGCGATCCCACCGGGGCCGACCTCGGCATCGACGCCGACCGGCTGGAGGACTCGGTCCTCTACACGGAGGAGACGTTCCCGCCCGAGCACTGCGCCGTCGTCGAAGGCGCCGTCGAGGCGCCCGGCACGCGCCGCCTCCTCCGGTTCGACACCGTGATCGTGAATCACGGGGACGTCCACGTCCGCTTCGGCGACCCGGTGGACCCGCTCCCGCCGCTCGAGGCGGTCGACTTCGAGTGGTCGCCCTGCCACGGCCACTTCCACCTGTCGAACTGGTCCGACTACCACCTCGAGGACGACCTCGGAGTCATCGTCGCGCAGGGGCACAAGCAGGCGTTCTGCCTGCGGGACAACGTCCAGTACGTCCCGGGCACCTTCCCGCAGGGGTTCGACTGCGACGATCAGGGGCTCTCGGCCGGCTGGGCCGACATCTACGACCGGACGCTCGACGGCCAGTGGGTGGACATCACCGACGTCGTGCCCGGCGACTACTGGCTCGTCGTCACGACGGACAACGCCGACTACGTCGAGGAACCCGTCGACGCGAGCCCGAACGAGGTGCGCGTGCGCGTGACGCTGCCGCCCCTCGATGCGGTGCTGCCCGACGGTCCGTAGCCCGGGGGCGCGATCGACCCCGTCCCGGCTTGCCCCGTCGCGCGGCGGTGGGAAGGTGGCCCGGAACCGCCCGGAGCACGCCATGCCGTCGAAGCCGTCCGTGAAGCCCTCGGCGCCCGCTCCCCGGTTCCGCGTGGAGAAGGACTCCATGGGGGACGTGAACGTACCGGCCGAGCGCCTCTGGGGCGCGCAGACGCAGCGCGCGCTCGAGAACTTCCGCGTGAGCGGACGGACGATGCCCGAGCGCTTCCTCGTGGCGCTCGCGCAGATCAAGTGGGCGAGCGCGCAGGCGAACGAGGACCTGGGCCTCCTCGAGCGGAAGCTTGCCGCGGCGAT
Source organism: Planctomycetota bacterium (assembly GCA_035537895.1). Taxonomy (GTDB): domain Bacteria; phylum Planctomycetota; class PLA2; order PLA2; family JAEUHO01; genus DATLLK01. Next base: position 1,289 of record DATLLK010000323.1, on the reverse strand, counting down.
CCGCGACGCCGCGCAGGAGGTCGTCGAGGGACGCCGCACGGCCGAGTTCCCGCTCGACGTGTTCCAGACGGGCTCGGGCACGTCGACGAACATGAACATGAACGAGGTCCTCGCCAACCTCGCGAACGCGGCGCTCGGGGGCAAGCCCGGCGACAAGAAGCCCGTCCACCCGAACGACCACGTGAACCTCGGGCAGTCGAGCAACGACGCGATCCCCACGGCCCTCCACGTGAGCGTGGCGTCGGCCGCCCGCGAGCGGCTGCTGCCCGCGCTCGCGCGCCTCGCCACGGCCCTGCACGAGAGGGGCAGGGCGTTCGACGACGTCGTGAAGGTGGGGCGCACCCACCTCCAGGACGCGACGCCCGTCCGCATGGGCCAGGTCTTCCAGGGGTACGCCGCGCAGGCCGCCCACGCGGCCCAGCGCATCGCGCTCGCGTGGGACGGGCTGCTCGAGGTCGCGCTCGGCGGCACGGCCGTGGGCACGGGCATCGGGCGCCACGCCGACTTCCACCTGCGCGCGATCGAGCACCTCTCTTCGCGCACGGGGCTCGCGCTGCGCAAGGCGCGCAACCCCTTCGAGGCGCTCGCCGGGCGCGAGGCGTGCGTCTTCTTCGCGGGCTCGCTCTCGGCCGCGGCGGCGGCGCTCGGCAAGATCGCGAACGACGTCCGCTTCCTCGGCTCGGGCCCCCGCTGCGGGTACGGCGAGCTGAAGCTGCCCGAGCTCCAGCCGGGCTCCTCGATCATGCCGGGGAAGGTGAACCCGGTCATGAGCGAGAGCCTCCTGATGGCCTGCATGCTGGTGCAGGGCAACATGACGACGGTCTCGATCGCGGGCGGCGCGGGGAACTTCGAGCTGAACGTGACCCTGCCGCTGCTCGCGCTCGTGCTCCTCGACTCGATCGAGACGCTGGCGGGCGCGGTCGACGGGTTCGCCGTCCGGTGCGTCGCGGGCCTCGACGTCGACCGCCCGCGCGTCGCCGCGCTCGTCGAGGAGAGCCTGATGCTCGCGACGGCGCTCGCGCCCCACATCGGCTACGACGCCGCCGCGGCGCTCGCCAAGGAGGCCTGGAAGCAGGGGACGACGATCCGCGCCCTCTGCGAGTCGAAGAAGCTCCTCCCGCCCGACAAGCTGAAGGAGGTCCTCGACCTGCGGCACATGACCGAGCCGGGTCGGGGCGGTCCAGCAGGCGGGTAGTCTCCGGGGAGTTGAGGCAGTCGGCGGGCTGGCGTATTGTCCGCGGCGTGGGCCGACTCTTCGCCTTGACGCGTGCGCTCGGCCTTGTCGTCGG
>DATLLK010000322.1:0-2197 GCA_035537895.1 Planctomycetota bacterium | reverse complement strand
GGTGGAACCCGTCGTCCCGGACGCGGCGTCCGGCGCGTCCTGACGAGGGTAGGCGTCGGCCTACCAGCCCGCGCCGGCGCCCGCCCCGGGCATTTCGCCGGGATTCCACGCTCCTTGCGGTTTCATGGCGCCCCCATGGCGATCGAGACCCTCTTCCCGACCGAGCGCTCGCTCGCGAGCGCCACGCGCCTCGTGCTGGACCGGCTGACGGGCGCGGCCTTCGAGAACATCGACCCGCCCGAGGACGGCCGCATCGAGGTGGACTGTCTCGACGGGGAGAGCGGAGAGGAATGGGGGCTCGTCGTACCCGAGGCGTCCCCGATGGACGCGTTCTTGAAGATCAAGGAGAAGGAGACGACCGTCCGCGTCACGGTGAAGTTGCGGACCGGGCAGATCCTCCTCTTCCCGGGGTTCGTGGTGCTCTCGCGGACCGAAGAGGACTTCGAGGACTTCACGAGCGACCCACGCGCGCGACAGATCCTGCTCCGCGAGTCGTTCGAGTTGGCGCGCGCCTTCGGGGCGCGCGAGGTCGTGCTCGCGGGCGACGCGCCGAGCGACTTCCTCGGGACCGAGGCGACCTCCTGGCAGGGATTGAAGGACGTCCTCGAGGAAGAGGAAATGGAGCACACGATCGTCCCCGTCCCTCGCCCCGGGACGGACGCCTAGAACCGTGCAGGGAGCGTGACGCGCCCCGGGCCCTGCGGCCCCGCGCCCCGTCATCGCGCGCGCGCGATCCCCGTGACGGCGTCGGGGTTCTCGACCGACGCGAGGTCGCCGGCGTCCTCGCCGAGGAAGGCGCGGCGGATCGCGCCGCGCACGATCTTGGCGGACCGCGTCTTCGGCAGCGCGTCCACGAACTTCAGGGCCTTCGGGCGCATCGTCTTGCCGAGCGTCGACTCGATCTGGGCGCAGAGGGCCTCGCGCAGGTCCTCGCTCTCCTCGAAGCCGGGCTTTACGACGACGAAGGCGACCACGACCTCGCCCTTCAGCTCGTCGGGGACGCCGATCGCCGCGGCCTCGCTCGCCGCCGGGTGGCCGACGATCGCGCCCTCGACCTCGGCCGGCCCCACGCGCTTGCCCGCGACCTTGATCGTGTCGTCGCTGCGCCCGTGGAGGAACCAGAAGCCGTCGCTGTCGACGCGCGCCCAGTCGCCGTGGTACCAGACGCCGGGGAAGCGCGAGAAGTACGTGTCGAGGTAGCGCTCGCGGTCGTTGAGGAAGCCCTTCGTCATGCTCGGGCCGGCCTGCTTGCAGACGAGGTGACCGATGCCGCCGCGGATCGGCTTCCCCGCGTCGTCGAAGACGTCCACGTCCATGCCGAGGCCGGGGCCCCAGAGCGTCATGGGCTTCAAGGGCGTGACGGGCAGCGGGGAAAGGAGACAGCCCACGATCTCCGTCCCGCCGGAGATGTTGATCACCGGGCAGCGGCGACCGCCGACCCGCTCGAAGAACCACGTCCACGACTCCGTGTCCCACGGCTCGCCCGTCGAGCCGAGGATCCGCAGCGACGACAGGTCGTGCTTCGCGGGCAGGTCGTCGCCCTCGCGTCGGAGCACGCGCACGGCGGTCGGTGCCACGCCGAGGTGCGTGACGCGATGCTTGGCCGCGACCGCAAAGAGTTGGTCGGGCTTCGGCCAGTTGGGCGCGCCCTCGTAGACCACGAGCGTCGCGCCGAGCGCGGTCACTCCGATCATCTCCCACGGGCCCATCATCCAGCCGACGTCGGTCAGCCAGAAGAAGCGGTCCCCTTCGCGGACGTCGAACGCGTAGCCGACCTCCTTCACGATCTGCGCGAGCGCGCCCGCGTGCGTGTGGACGGTGCCCTTGGGCCGACCCGTCGTGCCCGAGGTGAAGAGCACCATCGACGGGGCCTCGGCCTCGAGCACCTCGGTCACGAGGTCGGGATCGCGCGCGTCCACGGCCTCCGCCCAGTCGAGGTCGCGGCCCGGCGTCCACGGGACCGTGTGCCGCGTGTGGCGGAGCACGATCGCGTGGCGCACGCTCGGCGCCTTCGCCATCGCCGCGTCCGCGTTCGACTTGATGTCGGCGACCTTCCCGCGGCGCCACCCGCCGTCGGCGGTGAAGAGGGCCACGGCCTCCGCGTCCTTCAGGCGCACCGCGAGCGCGTCCGCGCCGAAGGCGGAGAAGACGGGGACGGCCACCGCGCCGACCTGGAGGCACGCGAACAGCGCGACGA
>DATLLK010000321.1:0-2592 GCA_035537895.1 Planctomycetota bacterium | reverse complement strand
TCCCAGGCGCGGCACACGCGGTCCCGGGGCTTCGACCGTCCGCCTGCCGCGGGCGCCCGGGAACGCGGTGCGTACTGCCGCGACGCCTGTCGCGACGCACCCTGCGGCGACGTCTCGTCCTGCGGGGCGCCCGTCGTCGTGCGGTCCACCCCGCCGGCCGAGGAGGTCCTCCGCGACGTGACGAACGAAACGCCGCCCGCGGCGGTCGTCCTCCCCCCGACTTCGGCCAGGGCGACCCCGCGGTCGGGACGTTCCTCGTCGCGTCGCGCGGCCGAGGTCGTCGAGACGCCCGAGCCCGAGGTTCGGATGATGCCGACGCCCCGTTCGATCCCCGAGGTGTCCCGCGGCCGGTCCGCCGGGCGCCGCTCGCAGCCGGACCTCGTCCCCGACGAAGGCTCCGCGCCCGCGACGGTCCCCGCTCCGCGCCGCGACGCGGGCTCGCGCGGTTCGCGACACGTCGAGTCCCCGCGCGTCGAACGGGCCGCCCCCGTCGAGGCGCCGAGCGAGAGCGCAGCGCCCGCCGCGCGCTCCCGCTCCTCGGGCGACGCGGGTCGCTCGTTCCGTGGATCGTCGCGCGGCGGCGGGGACGTCCCCGTCCTCCCGACGCCCTCGCGTCGTCGCTGATCCGCCCGCACCCAGTGGTACCTCGCGCGCCGGGGCCTCTCGCCCCGGCGCGCTGCATTTCGCGGGTACCCTCGTCGCGCGCGCGCGCCCGACCGCGCTGGGCTCCACGGGCGCCGCGAGGAAGGAACGCATGGAGATCGGTCACCCGTCGACGGTGCATCGGGCGTTCGGCAAGGGCTGACCGTGCGCTCGCGCCTCGCACCGAGCCCGACGGGCGCCCTCCACGTCGGCAACGTCCGCACGTTCCTCCTCAACTGGCTCCACGTGCGGGCGGCGCAGGGAACGCTCCTGCTCCGCATCGACGACCTCGACGGCCCTCGCGTGAAGCGCGGCGCGGAGAAGGCCGCGCTCGAAGACCTCCGCTGGCTCGGGCTCGACTGGGACGAGGGCGAGGGCGTGCTCGTCCAGTCGGAGCGCGCGGACGTCTACGACGAGGCGCTCGACCGGTTGGTGCGCGCGGGCGTCGCGTACCCGTGCGTGTGCACCCGCAGCGAAGTCGAGTCGGCCGCGAGCGCGCCGCACGGGCCCGAGGGCCCGCGCTACCCGGGCACCTGCCGCGGCCGCTTCGCGAGCCTCGAGGCCGCCGCGCGCGAGACCGGGCGACCCGCTGCCCTGCGGTTCGTCGCGCCGCCGGGACGCGTCGAGTTCGAGGACGCGCTGTTCGGCCCGCAGGCCTTCGACCCCTCCCTCGAGACGGGCGACTTCGCCGTCAGGAAGTCGAACGGCACCGCCGCCTACCAGTTGGCGACGGTCGTCGACGACGCCGCGAGCGGCGTGGACCTCGTCGTGCGAGGCGCCGACCTGCTCCCGTCCACCGCCCGCCAGATCCTCCTCCAGCGCGCGCTCGGGCTGCCGCGGCCGTCGACCCTCCACCTCCCGCTGGTCGTGGGGCCCGACGGCCGCCGTCTCGCCAAGCGCCACGGGGACACGACCGTGCGCGCCCTTCGCGAGCTCGGGTGGAGTCCCGAGGCCCTCGTCGCCCGCGTCGCCTCGACCGCCGGGCTCTGCGCGACGGACGAGCGCCTCTCCCCGCGCGACCTCCTCCCGCGCTACGACGCGCGTCGCCTCACGCGCGACCCCGTTGTGACCGACGCATCGGCGTTCGCGCACCCCCGCTGACCGTCACGCGCGAGGCGGAGGGCCTTTCGCGCCGAGGACGCGGTCGATCTCGTCGAGCCAGGGCTCGGCGAGACCGCGGGCCCGCGCGTGCCGGCGGATCTGCTCCAGGCGGAGGCGTCCGATCGGCTCGGCGTGTGCCGCCACCGCGCGCACGTCCTCGAGGGGCGGCGCGTCGGGCAACGACGGCGGCACCTCGTCCAGGGCCGCGCGGGCCATCAGGCGAGCGACCACGCACTTCAGGCACGCGCCGCAGTTGGCGGTCCACGAGTCGCGCCGGTAGCACACGCGCAGGTTCTCGCGGGCCTCGGGCCAGTCGCGCAGCAAGGCCATCTTCTCCTGCCGGTTCGCCTCGTAGCCGTCGCCCTCGATCGCGAAGGCCGAGGAGGAGACGAGCGCGATGTCCGTGTCGTCCATCGGCCACCACCTCCTCGCCTCCTCGTGCGTGAACCCGACGGCCAGGAGCCCGAGCCCGAACCGGCTTCGCAGGAGGGTCATCACCGCCGCGAAGGCGGGGACGTAGGAGTGCGTCCACTTCTGCTTCACCGCGCGGAGGTTCGTCGCCGCCTCAAGCAGGGGAACGCCGCGGCTGTCCGTGATGCGCCGGGCCCGTGCGAGCGCCGTCGCGAAGGCGGCCTCCTCCGTCACGGGGATGTCGGCCCCGCGGACCATCAGCGCGGCGCCGAGCCGCGTGCCCGCCGCCGGCCGCGCGCGCCGCGCGAGGCTGTACGTCGAGTCGAGTCCGCCCGAGAAGCAGAGCACGGGCGGGCCCCCCGGCGGCGTGCCGACGGTCGTCGCGTCGGCGCGCAGGTCGACCTCTCGGTACGCGCGCGGGTCGCGGGACGCCCAGAG
>DATLLK010000320.1:0-3917 GCA_035537895.1 Planctomycetota bacterium | reverse complement strand
AGGCCGCGTTGACCGCGCGCCAGGCGTTCTCCGCCACGCCCGAGCGCGCGTACCCGCGCGCGAGCGTCAGGAGGAAGTCCGTGTCGGTCACGCCGTGGTCGCCGTAGAACGCGGCGTCGAAGCCCGCGTCCTTCAGGCTCGCGACCGTGCGCTGGACCGTCGCGGGAGGCATCGCGGCGACGGCTCGCTGGAACGCGCCCACCGCGCGCACGAAATCGGCCTGCACGCGGTCGTTCGCGTACTTGGGCAGCCGGTCGCCGCCCAGGTCCTTCACGTAGTCGCGGAACGCCTGCACGTCGGTCACCTTGCGGACGGGGATCCTCCACGTGCGGCTCGAGAGGGCGTCGGCGTAGGGGAGCACCGCGACGTCGCCCGCCATGTGGCCGACGAGGATCGCCGTGTTCTCGGGCATCCGGGCGAGCGTGGGCTGCAGGTAGCGGACGGCCGCGGCGTAGGACGTCCGCGCTTCGTCGGCCTTCCCCGCCGCTTCCGCAAGCTCGGCGAGCCGGACGTAGACCTCGCCGATCTCCCGGTGGGCCCGGCGCTTCGACTCGCTCTCGTCGGACTCCGCCTTCACCGAGGGGAGCCCGAGGTAGTCCTCGTAGAGGTCGCGCGCGCGCGCCCAGTGCTCGGCCGTGTCCGGCTCGATGCGACCGAGGCTCACGTACTTGAACGCGAGGACGTAGACGTTCTCGTGCCGCCGGTACTTCTTGCCCGACGACTTCGCGTCGACGTCCTTGATGGCGTCGTCCAGCTTCCGGTAGAGGTCGGCCGACTTGCGCAGCGGGGGGACCTGCTCGCGCCGGAGCGCCGTCCGGCTCGCGTCGAGCTCGTCGCGGCGCTTCGACATCGTCCCGAGCTCGGCGCGCAGGGCCGTCAGGGCATCCCGCGTCTCCTTCTGCTGCGCCTGCCGCTGCACGAGCTCCTTCTGCAGCGTCTCGCGCTCCAGCGCAGGCAGGTTCACCCGCTCCGCGAGCTCGCGCTTGATGCGCTCGACCGTCTGGTTCAGGTCCGAGAGCGTGCCGACGAGGGCCGTCTCGCGCTTCTCGGCGGCGAGCAGGCGGCTGCGGATGCCCTGCGAGCGGTCGTCGACCGGTCCGAGCCACTCCTTGTCGAGCTCCGCGATCTTCTTGGAGATCGTGATCACCTGGTCCTGGTAGTGACCCGCGAGCAGGTTCAGGATCTTCGGGATGTTGTAGTAGTCGGGCACCTCGCGGATCAGGTCCTCGAACGCCTTCTCCGCCTCGTCGATGCGCCCGAGGCCCGCGAGGGTCTCGACCCGAAGGCCCATGGCGCGCCCGCGGTAGTACGCGTCCGCCGCGCGCCCGTAGGTCTTCACGTAGCCGTCGAGGATCCCGAGCGCGTCCTGCGGCTTCTTCGCCTCGACGAGCGCCGCGGCCTTCCAGAAGGCGAGCGCCGCCTCGTGCCCGCGCCGGGCCCCGCGGACGCGCTCGTCCTCCTCGACGCGACGCTTCGCCTCCGGAGTGGCCCAGTAGGCGGCGGCCTCGTCGGCCGACTTGGCGACGCCGTCCCACTCGCCCGTCTCGTAGGCGATGCGCGCGAGGTACACCCACGCGACGTCCTGGTTCTCGCTCTTGACGTTCTTCGCCGTCTCGACGAAGTAGGGCCGCGCGTCCTGGAAGGCCTTGCGCCACGCCGGCCCGCTCGCGTTCTCGTCCTTCTGGCGTCGCGCGCCGTCGAAGAGGTCGCGGGCGCGGCGGAAGGAGAGCTCTCCGGCCGACCCGCCGCCGTCCGGGAGGAGGATCTTGAGCAGCTCGATCTGCTCCTCGGTGAACGTGTTGAGCCGCGCGCGCCAGCCGGGCTCGCCCGTGCGGTCCGCGATCTCCTTCAGGAGGAGGCGGACGCGGTTCATCGCGTCCACGGCGAGGCGCGTCGTGCGGTCGGCCTCGCCTGCCCCGACGATGCGCCGGACGCGCACCTCGTCGACGATCGCGTCGAACGCGGTCGCGGCCTCGAGGTAGAGCTTCAAGTTGGCGTACGAGGACCCGATCCTCGACCACGACGGGTAGACGTAGGTCTTGAGCGTCTCCGGCGTGGGGGCCATCAGCGCGGCCCGCAGCACCTGCTGGTAGGCCGCGACGGCCTCCGCCCACTTGCCCTTGGCGTACAGGTCTTCGGCGACCTTGTAGACGACGCTCGGGTCGGAGGGGGCCGCGCCGGTGGAGGACGCGCCGCCGCCCGTGACGATCTGCGCCAGAACCGAGTTGGCGCGGTTGCGGGGGCCGTCGAAGCCCTCCGTCTGCGCGAAGTCGGAGGCCTTCTTGAGGATCTGGACGGCTGCGCCGGCGTCCTCGAGCTTCCACTCGATCAGGCCCAGCTCGACCAGCGCGAGGATGCCCGACTCGAGCTTGTTGGCGCGCGGCGCCTTGACGAGCATGTCCTTCAGGTGCTGGCGTGCCTCCTTCAGGAGGTCGCGGGCCTTCGAGTCGGTGATCGGCGGACGGTCGCCCGCGACGTGGTTGGCGAGCTGGCCGATGTGCAGGTAGCCGAGCGTGATCACCTTGCGGTAGTCGTCGCCCTGGTCCTCCGTCGCGGCGGCCGCGGTGAACCAGTTGAGCGCATCGCGGTACGCGACCCACCGCGCCTTCTCTTCGCTCGCGCAGTCGCCGAGCTCCTGGAACGTCTTGCCCAGGTAGTCCTGCGCGAAGACGCCGGTCAAGAACCCTTCCTTCGACCACGCGTAGTTCTCGAGCTCCGTCTTGGCGGCGGCGAAGGCGTTCTGCGCCTCGGGCGAGCACTTCGGGTAGACGAGGCCCTTGAAGTAGCTCGCCGTGACGTACTGGTACTCGGCGATCTCCTTGTCCTGCGCGCGCTTCGCGTTCGTGCGCAGCTCGCCGAACGACTTGATCGCGGCCCCGATCTGCCGCTGGGCCTCGGAGAGCACGTCCTGCGCGGTGGTCGCCCGGTCGGTGAGCGCCGTCGCGTCCTGGCTGACGCCGCTCGCCCAGTCGACGAACCAGAGCCGAAGGCTGCCGGCCTCGAACCGGGCCTCGTCGGCCTTGGGGTCCTGCGCGGCCTTGGCGACGAAGTCGTCGATCGACGCAAGGGCCGCCGCCATCTTCGAGGTCACCTCGGACCACGGGGCCTTCGCGTTGCGCGCGGCCGAGATCACCTCGGCCTTGCCGAGGAGGGCCATGCCGTACTTCGCCCGCTCCCGGTCGGCCGCGGCGCGCTTCTCGTTGGTCAGGACGCCGTCGAGCACGCGGCGCGCGTACTCGTTGTAGCCCTTCGAGATCAGCGCCTGGGCGAACTCGAAGTCGTCCCAACCCTGGCGCACGGCGGGCGGCGGCGGCGGAGCGTCGGCGGCGCGGGCCTGCCCGACGGTGACACCCGGGAGCCCGGAGCCACTGAGCAGCAGCGAGATGGCGACCATCCCGAAGGGGACTCGGCGGGGGAGTCGGGACCGGTGGGCGAGGTGTGTCATCGGGAATGCTCCGTGAACGAGCCCAGGGGCCGCCGTGCCGTGTCCCCCGGACACGCGGCGCGACGAGGTCGCATCGCAGGCGGCCATCGTCGGACCTCGAGGGGGAACGGGGCTTGTGGAGGCCGCGGACGGGCCGGACCGGTCGGAAGGCGCGGCATCGTAGCCCTCCCCGGGCGAGGGGTCAATCGAGCGCGAGCCGACCGGAGCGGGGCGATGGGCGGACGCATCCCTCGGGAGGACATCCGGACGGGACACCGGGAGGCGGCGCACCCACCGTGCGCCATCCTCGGTCCCCGGCGACACATTGGCGGGCAACGGCCACATCGCATCGGGCCGCGAAGGTGAGCGGCCGGGTTCGCGTTGCGCGATTCGCCGGATGGTGGTCACGGTGTCCCCTGGGCGCTGAGAGGGCGCGGCGGCCCCGGGAACGGGCACCCGTGGGGAACGGACGAGGTGCGAGCCGGTTCAGGCG
>DATLLK010000319.1:0-12302 GCA_035537895.1 Planctomycetota bacterium | reverse complement strand
GAAGTCGCCCTCGACGAGCGGCACCCGCGCCGAGCTCGGGTGGTAGGCGTCGACGGGACGCCCCCCCTCGGGCGCGAGCCCTCCCTGGACGACGACGACGCGCGAGCCGTCGTCGCCCTCGAGCGCGAACGCCCACAGCTGGTCTGCGCTCGGGGCGTCCTTCGAGGCGTAGGTCTCCTTGTCGATCGAGCGCACGCGACCCCGTACCTCGACGAGCCGGCCGGCCCACTCGGAGAGATCGACCGCGGCGAGGTCCGCGGGCCCCTCGAACACGCGGCGCGGCGTGCGCACGAGCCGCCCCAGGTCGAGGGCGCGAAGGACGTGGTCGAGGGCCTTCGTGTCGAACCGCGAGGTCTCGCCGCGCCCCGCGCGCACGTCCTCGAACGGAGCGAGGTCGAGCTCCTCGGGCGGCGGCTCGGGGGCCTTCGGCTCCTCGCGCGCCCGCGTCCGCGGGGGGGTCTTCGGCTCCTCCGAGCAGCCCTTCGAACCGTAGATGACGGCGCCAAGGATCAGGATCAGGGACCCCGACACGATCAGTCGGGACTTCTCCTTGGCGTTGAACCCCCGCCGCTGTTTCAGGTCGTCGAACATGGGTGTCCTCAGGGAGCGGGCGGTCGGGCGGGATGATACCCGAGGGAAACGGACGGAAGGGCCCGCGGATCGTATCCTCCCGTCCCCGTGATCCCGGACCGCCTACGCACGCTGACCGACCTGGAGGCCCTGCTCCGGGTCTCGACGAACTACGAGGAGAAGCTCCCGCGCGAAGCGCTCTCGCGCGCGTTCGACCTCTCTCGCACGCGACGCCTCCTCGCCTCGGTCGGCGACCCGCAGGACGGCCCGGTCACCGTCCACGTGACGGGCAGCAAGGGCAAGGGGTCGACCTGCCGCATGGTCGACGCCGTGCTCCGCGCGGCCGGCCGCGGCCCCGTCGGGCTCTACGTTTCGCCGCATCTCGAGCACCTGACCGAGCGCGTGTCGGTGGACGGCCGGCCCGTCGACGGCGACGAGCTCGCGCGCGCGGCCGAGGCGCTGCTCCCCCACCTGCGCGAGACGTTCGGGGGCCCCGACTTCCCCACGTTCTTCGAGATCCTGACGGCGGCGGCGCACGTGGCGTTTCGCGCGCGGGGCGTCGCCACCCTCGTCCTCGAGGTGGGGCTCGGCGGCCGCCTCGACGCGACGAACGTCTGCCGCCCCTCGGTCACGGCGATCACGACCGTCGAGCTCGAGCACACGGCGCTGCTCGGCCCGACGGTCGAGCGGATCGCCGCCGAGAAGGCCGGGATCCTGAAGCGCGGCGTCCCGTGCGTCACGGCCGTGCCCGAGGCGAGTCCCGCGCGCGCGGTGATCGAGGCGACCGCGCAGGCGACGGAGTCGCCCCTCCTGCGGATCGGGAGCGAGTTCGACCTCGAGGCGGCGCGGACGGGCAAGGGCCCCCGCCTCGACGTCCGCGTGCGGGGACCGAACGGGGCGACGCCGCTCGACGCGGTGCTCCCCGTCGCAGGGCTCCACCAGGCGCACAACGCGGCGGTCGCGGTCGCCATCGCCCGCCTGCTCGGCGTGGACGACGCGGCGACGGTCGAGGGACTCTCCGGCGTGACGCTCCCGGGACGGATGGAGCGCGTGCTCGAGCGGCCCGAGGTGGTGATCGACGGCGCGCACACGGTCGCGTCGGCGCGCGCGGCGGCGCGCGCCGCGGTCACCTGCTTCCCCCACCGCCGCCTGCACCTCGTCCTCGGGCTGCTCGAGGAGAAGGACGTCGCCGGGATCCTCACGCCGCTGCTCGAGATCGCCACGACGGTCGTCGCCTGCGGCGTGCCCTCGCCGCGGGGGCTCGCGCCGGAGCGCCTCGCGGAGGCGGTCCTCTCGGCGAGCCGCCTCCCCGTGACCGTCGCGCGCGACCCGGCGGCGGGCCTCGACGAGGCGCTCGCGCGCGCACAGCCCGACGACCTCGTGCTCGTGACGGGCAGCCTCTACCTCGCGGGCGCCGCGCGCGCGGCGGCGCGGCGTCTCCCGGGGTTCCTGCCGAAGGACTGACGCGCCCGGCGGCGCGGTCAGAGCCTCGTATGTCGTTTCTGCCGTCCTGCGGAAGGCCGACCCGGGCGGCGTCTCACCAGCGACTGTGATACGTCTCCGTCTGCGAGAACCTCCCGGAACGGGTCGGCACGCTGGAGGGGGTGCGGGGCCCCGAGCGCCCCCAGCCAGCGCGCCGCACGATCGCCGTGCCGCAAGACGGCCGAAACGCGGCACTAGTCGCCGGCGATCTCCCAGGGGCGCACCTCGCCGACGGTCTCCAGCAGCCGCAGGTAGGACTCGAACCGGAACGCCGCGACGGTCCCCGCCTCGACCGCCGCGAGCATCGCGCAACCCGGCTCGCCCCGGTGGAGGCAGTCGCCGAACCGGCAGTTCGGCGCGATCTCCCGCAGGTCGCGGAAGAGCCATGTGACCTCGCGCGGCGGGACGTTGAACAGGCCGAACTCCCGGATGCCGGGCGTGTCGATCACGCCGCCGCCGAGGGTGAGCGGCACGAGGACGGCCGCGGACGTCGTCTGGCGGCCGCGGCCCGTGACGACGTTGACGAGGCCCACCTTGAGAGCGAGCCCCGGCTCGACCGCGTTCAAGAGCGAGGACTTCCCCACCCCGCTGTGGCCGGTCACGACGGAGACGCGACCGGTCAGCATGTCGCGCAGGGCATCGGTCCCGTCGCCCCGCCGCGCGCTCGCGAGCACGACGCGGTAGCCCATCCGGCGGTACGCCTCGCACTCGGGCGGCTCGGCCTCGACGAGGTCCATCTTGTTCACGACGATCACCGCCGCGAGCCGCGACCACTCCGCGACCGCGAGCACGCGGTCGACGAAGCCGGACGAGAACGCGGGGTCGGCGGCCGCGGTCGCCACGACGACCTGGTCGACGTTGGCGGCGAGCACGTGCTGGCGCCGGACCTCGTGCGGGTCGGGGCGCGAGAGCACGCTCGTGCGCGGGAGGATCTCCTCCACCGAGCCGCGCTCCCGGCCCTCGGGACGCACGACGACGCGGTCGCCCACGGCCACGGTGGTCGTCGCGGTCTTCGGGCCCCGCAGGTGGACGCGCCCGCGCACGCTGCACCAGCGCTCCTCGCCGTCGTCGAACCGGACGCGGCACCCGCGGGCGTCCTGCCGGATCACGACGGCCTCGCGCGACCGCTCGATCATCGGGACCGTGCCGGGCGGGCGTCGCCCGCGACGGGAAGTCGCGCGACGTGCGCCACCGCGATCCCCGCGGCGACGCCGGCGTTCAAGGACTCGGCCGCCGGCGCGATCGGGATGGCCAGCCGGCGGGTCGCGGCGCGCGAGACGTCCTCGCCGGCGCCGGCGCCCTCGCTGCCCACGGCGAGGAGCAGCCGCGCGGGGCGCGACGTGACGTCCCAGAGCGGCTCGCCCACGCCGTCGAGGAGCCAGCAGGAAAAGCCCGCCCGGGCCGCGGTGTCGAGGAGGCCGCGCGGGGTCCCGCGGGCGAAGGGCACGACGATCGCGGTGCCCGCCGACGCGCGCAGCGCCTTCGCGCCCAGCGGGTCCGCAGTGCCCGAGCCGACGAGCACGCCCCCGCAGCGAAACGCGGCCGCGACGCGCAGGATCGCGCCGACGTTGCCGGGATCCTGCACGCGATCGAGCAGGAGGACCGGCGCCGAGGCCCGCGCGAGGATCTCGTCCGCGGCGCGCCCGAGGTCGTCGGCCAGCGCGAGGACGCCCTGGGGCGTCACGGTGCCCGAGACCCGGGCCACGTCGTGCGCGGGCGCACGGCCCACGGGCACGCGGCGCACCGCGGCCGCGGCCTCGATCTCGGCGGCCACCTCCGCGGCGAGCTCGTCCGACGTCCACACCTCGCGGATCGCGACGCCTTCGCGAGAGAGGGCGTCGAGCACGGCCTTGCGCCCTTCGAGCACGAACGGGCCTCCGCGCCGCTCGCCGGCCTCCCTCAGCCGGTCGCGGACGGCGGCGGTCCAGCGCGGGACGGGCTCGGGCGCCCTCACGAGGCGGCCGCGCGCGACGCGCGGCGGGCGGCGAGCGCCCGCAGCTCGGCAAACGCCCGGGCGAGGTCGGCCGGCACGGGGCTCTCGAGGACGAGGGGAAGCCCGGTCGAGGGGTGGCGGAGCGCGAGGCGGTGCGCGTGGAGCGCGAGGCGGTCGAGGAGGATCGCGTCCCGCGCCTCGGGGACCTTGGGGTCGGCGCACGACCGGCGCAGCGGCCGCAGGTCGCCGTAGAGGTGGTCCGCGACGATCGGGTGCCCGATCGCGCGCAGGTGCACGCGAATCTGGTGGGTCCGCCCCGTCAGGGGCTCGACCTCGAGCAGGGCGTGCCGGCCGAAGCGCTCGCGCACCCGCCACCGCGTGCGCGAGGGCAGGCCGTCCTCGCGCGGCGCCATCTCGAGCTTCGTCACCGCCTCGGGCGCGGGCCCGAGCGCGAGGTCGATCGAGCCCGAGTCCTCCCTCGGTTCGCCGTGCACGAGCGCGAGGTACGTCTTCTGGACCTCGCGCCGGTGGAAGGCGCGCGTCACGATCGCGTCGAGGCGCCGGTCCTTCACCACGAGGACGACGCCGCTCGTGTCGCGGTCGAGCCGGTGGGCGAGCCGCGGCACGACGTCGGGGCCGTCCGCGTCGGCCCCGGTCCGGCGGTAGCGCGCGTGGAGGCGGTTGATCAGCGTGCCGTGGCGCACGCGCCCCACCGGATGCGCCACGACGCCCGCGGGCTTGTCGATCGCGACGAGCGCGTCGTCCTCGTAGAGGACCACGAGGTCGTCGCCCGACTCCTTGACCGGCGCGTCGGGAGCGACCGGGATCCGCATCCGGACGACGTCGCCCTTGCGCAGGCGCACCGAGGCCTTGCGCACGTCGCCATTGAGCGTGACCGTGCCCTCCTCGAGCATCCGCCGGAACCGCTCGCGGCTGCGCCACGGGAAGTGGTGGCGCAGCGCCACGTCGAGCCGCGTCCCCTCCTCGGGGAGGCCCACCGTGAACGTGAGCTCCGTGACGGGCAGCGACAGGTCGCGGTACTGGCGTTCGAGGCGAGGCACGGTGGCGTATCCTACCGTTCGATGATCCCCCGACGCGTCGCCGCCGCCGTGTTCGCGCTCTCCCTCGCCGGCTGCGGCGACTCCGAGCCCCGATGGAAGCAGCGCACGTCGGCCGAGTGGGCCTCGCGCCTGTGGAACAGCGACCCGAAGGAGGTCGGGGATGCGCACGACGCGCTGGTGAGCCTCGCCGGCAGCCGCCCCGAACCCGTGCTCGCCGCCCTCGAGGCCGCCATGCGCCAGCCGCCGCCCCCCGCGCCGGGCACCCCGTTCGCGGCGCGCATCGACCTCGCGGAGGCCGAGCGCCTGGGCATGCGGAAGGCCCCGGCGACCGAGGCGCTCGTCGCCGTCATGCCCGTGCTGCGGGCGCGCCTCGTGGCGATCGGCCTCATGCCCACCTCGACGCGGGCCGACGCGACGGGCCGCATCGACTTCATCGCGCCCTCGGGTCGCTCCTCCCAGGAGATCGGGCGGGCCCAGACGCTTCTCCTGACGCGCGGCGGGCTCGACCTCCGCGGGATCGTGAGAGCCCCTGGCACGCCCGGCAGCGGGCGCGGCTACGACGGCGAGACCCCGTGGGCCGACCTGCTGGCGGCCGAGCGCCGCGCCGCGGAGGAGGCCCGCGCCGCGGGGACGAAGCACCAGCCCGTCGACCCGCGCTGGCGCGTCGTGTTCGGCGCGCCGGGGTCCGAGCCCGTCGTCTGCGAGGAGCCGGCCGTGCCCGCGGACGTGATCGACGAGCGGATCCTCGAGTCCGCCGACGGCGTGCTCGCCAAGGACGGATCGCCGGCCGTGCGGCTCCACGTGCGCCTCGAGCGGCGGGGCGACGTCGCGCGATTCCTGCGCCGTCACGCCGGCGGCGAGATGGCCGTCCTCGTGAACGGGGGGCTCCGCGCGCGGCAGCCGATGCCCGCGACCGACGGCGCGACGCTCGTGGTCACGCCGGGCCCGGCGCCGGAGGGCCGCGACCCGCTGGGCTGGGCGCACGAGCACGCCGTGCTCTGGGCCAGCGGGCGCCTCCCCTGGCCGCTCGTGCCCGTGCCCGTCCCCGAGATGGGACCGACGGAGCCTTCGCCGGAGAACCCGCTCTCGCGGGTCGCCGTCGCGCTCGGGGCTCCCGCGGAGCCGATGCTGCGCCGCGTCGCCGCCGACGGGCCGCCCTGGGGGCGCGCCTCCGCCACCTGGGCGCTCGGCAAGCTCGGCGGGCGGTAGGTCCGGCGCTAGTGCGTCGTTTTGAAGTCCCGCGCCAGCCCTAGCCGATCGGCGTCTCATCTGCCGCTGCGCTACGTCGCTGCGCGAGAGAATCGCCCGCGGCACGCTGGATGGGGTGCGGAGGGCCCATGAGGACGACGACGCGTACTTCCTGTACGCGAGGAGGAGGAAGGGGCCCGAGCGCCCCCAGCCAGCGTGCCGCCTGTCAGGTTTCGACGCCGCTCATCAGTGCAATGCCCAGGGCGCCGAAGACGACGTGGCTCCCCCACGCGGCGACGATCGGGTTGAGCGCGCCGCGGGATCCCATGTCCGAGACGATCCCGTCGGTGACGTAGTAGGCGCCGACGAGGGCGAGGATCCACCCGAAGGAGCGGTGGAGCAGCCCGCGCCGCCCGAGGTGGAAGAAGAAGGGCATCCCGAGCAGGAGGAGGATCACGGTCGCGAGCGGCTGGGACCACTGCTGATGGAGGAGGAGTGTCAGGCGGACGCGGTCGGGGGAGGCCTTGGCCAGCTGCGCGATCTCCGCCGAGGAGAGACCGAGGGCGGCCTGCTTGCGCAGGCTCAGGTCGAGCAGCGAGGGCGACACCTCGAGCGGCGCGACCTCGCCGGGCGCCACGCGCTGCGCGTCGGCGCCGGTCTCCCGCTCGCGCAGCACGCGGCGCTGGCCGCCGCGCTCGGCCACCCACGCCGACCGGCCCGCGTCCCACGTGAGGACCGGGTAGCCGAGGAGCACGTCGTGCCCGTCGGCGTCGGGCGCGCGGCGGAACGTGATCCACGCCGACTCCATGCGCCGCTCCCGAGGGAAGTAGGCGGCCATCGAGAGCCGCCCTCCGCCGGTGTCCTGGATGTGCGGCACCTCCTGGAGCCGGTCGGCCCGCCCCTGGTCGCGGAACAGCCGGTGGAGGTCGTCGTGGCGCCGCGATAGCTCGGGGACGACCGTCTCGCGCGCGACCGTCTGGAGGAGCGCGAGCACGATCGCCGCGAAGAACACCGGTCGCAGCACGCGCCGCGTGGGCACGCCGGAGGCGACGAGCGGCACCAGCTCGTTCTGGCGGCCGAGCCACGTGAACGTCGCGCCCGCGGCGATCAGCACCGCGAGGGGCATGCTCCGCATCCACAGGAACGGCAGGAGCGTCAGGTAGTACTCGAAGACCACGGCCAGCCCGTTGCCGCCGTCGCGCGTGACGGCCCGCGCCACCTTGGGCAGCTTGTCGAGGCGGTCCGCCACGTCGTAGATGACGACGAGGCTCGACAGGAAGAGGATCGTCGCCACGAGGGCGGCCACGAAGGAGCGCAGGATGTAGCGGTCGTGGCGGCGCATCATCGGCGCGCGGCCCTCGCGAGGAGCCCGACCCCGAGGACGATCAGCGCCGCGTCGGCGAGCCACATCCCCGCCCACGGGGGCAGGCGCCCGCCGTCCGCCAGCGACTTCCCGGCGACCGCGAGCGGGAAGTGCACGGCGAGCACGACGAGGAGCGAGACGAGGATCCCCGTCAGCCGGCGGCTGCGCGCCGTCAGGAGCAGGCTCACGGCCACGCTCGCCAACCCGAAGGCGAAGGGCGCGAACGCGCCCGCGACGCGCGCGTGCAGCTCGACGGCCGAGCGCTTCCACGGCACCTTCGGGGTGTCGCCGCGCTGCACGAGGTAGGCCACGTCGGGCAGGGAGACGTCCTTCGCCTTCGCCTCGAACCGGTCCGACCCGACGACGTCGTTGAACTGCGCCGCGAGCCCGAGGCCCTCGACGCGCCCGACGTTCTCCTGGATGGGCGCGCGCTTCAAGCTCGGGGCGGCGCCCGACGACGCGTTGAGCGCGTAGGCGATCGGCGCCCGGATTACGAGCTCGTCCCCGTCGCGGGCGAGCCGGACCGCGTCGCCCCACATCTTGTGGACGAGCGTCCCGTCGCGCTCGCGCAGGTCGAGCTCGAAGTCGCGGAACGTGCCCACGCCGCCCGGGCGCGAGCCCGGCTGGTAGGACCCGAAGGAGAACCGGAACCGGCGCAGCGCGATCGTTCGCTCGGCCCCCCCCAATTGGCCCAGGAAGACGTCCACGAGGTTGCGGCTCTGGATGCGGACGGTCTGGGCCGCGTCGGGAAGGACCCAGCCGTTGAAGGCGAGCGACACGAGCGAGAGGACCGCGCCGAGCGCGATCGCGGGCATCGCGGTCACGCGCGGAGAGACGCCGGAGATACGCAGCGCGACGACCTCGCGGTCCGAGGCCATGCGGCCGTAGACGAGCGCGACGGAGATCAGGAACGAGTAGGGCATCCCGAAGGCGACGGCGACGGGGAGCAGCGGGGGCAGGAGCGTGAGGAGGAACGAGAACCCGAGCCCCTGCGTCCTCCCCATGGTCTGGAGAACGAGGCCCCCGAACAGCACCGACGTCACGACGACCATCCCGAGGATGAGGGTGGTCACGAGGTCGAGGAGGATGACGCGGTGGATGCGCAGCACGGGACCGCTCTCCCGCCGGCGCGGGGGGCGCACTACCATAGCCCGCCCATGCGCGACGCCCCCCCTTCCCGATGGCACGCGGAAGGGTGCACGGAGGCGCTCGAGGCGGCCGAGGCGCTCGCCCGCGGGCTCGAGCGGCCGGGAGCGGTGGCGCCCACGGGCTGGACCGTCGTCAAGGACCGCCCCATGCGGGTCGTCCTGCGGTCGACGCGCCCGGGCCCCGAGGGTCCGCAGGAGGTGGTCGCGAAGGTGCGGCGCGCCGCGCGGGCGGCCGACCGCGCACGCAACCGCCTGCGCGGGCCCCGCGGCCCCCTCGAGGGCTCGCTGCTGCGCGACCTCGCGGAGGCCGGCGTCGCCGTGCCGCAGGTCCTCGGGTGGAGCGCGGACCCCGCCGCCGGCGTGGACGTGCTCCTCTTGCGCCGCGTGCCGAACGCGCGCGACCTCGACGAGGTGGCACGCGAGCCGGCGACGCATGCCCGCGCCCGGGCGCTCGTCGAGGACGTCGCGCGGCTGCTGCGGCGGGCCCACGACGCCGGCTGGTACGACGCGGACCTCCACCGCGGCAACCTCCTCGTGGGCCCCGCGGGGGTGACGCTCCTCGACCCCGGCACGTCGCCGCTTCGGGGGTCCCTGCCCGCGCCGCGTCGCGTGCACGCGCTCGGGCTGGCCGCCCACGGGTTGAACGCGACGCCGCGACAAGGCCTCGCCGCGCTCCGCGCCTACCACGACGGCGACCGCGACACGGCGCGGCGGTGGCTGCCGCTCGTCGCGAGCGCGGCGCGCTCGGCCGCTCGCGCCTACCGCCGCCGCCGTTCCCGACGCGCGCGCCGCACGGGCCGCCACTTCGAGGTCTCGCGGCTCGAGGGCGGCGTGCGCGTCGTGCGCAACGCGGATCGCGCGCCCGCGGCGTGGGCGCGGGTCGCCCCGGACTGGCTCGCCCGCGACCCCGAGGGCGCGCGGGCGCTGAAGGCCGGGGGGCGCGTCCTCGCCGCGCGCCTCGCCGGTCTCGACGAGACGGTGGTCGTCAAGCGCTTCGACGCGACGTGGCGCGACCGGTTGCGCACGCCGCGCGCGATCCGCGGCTTTCGCCGGGCCTACGGCCTGCGCGTGCGCGGCGTCGCGGCGCCCGAGCCGCTCCTCGCCGCCTCCGACGCGTCGGGGCGCGGCATCCTCGTCACCGCGTTCGCGGGGCGCTCGCCGGAGGCGATCGACCTCGCGCGTCTCGCCGAGCGGATCCGGGCGGGGCGCGCGCCGATGGACCTCGACGACCGCGCCGTGCGCGACCGCGCGCTCCACCGCCTCGGTCGGTTCCTTCGCCACCTCCACGACGCGGAGGTCGCGCACCGCGACCTGAAGGCCCCCAACCTCGTCGCGTGGAGCGGGCCGCGCGGCATCGCGTTCGGCGTCGTGGACCTCGAGGGGGCGCGCACGCTCGACCGCCCGGTGCCGTGGCGCCGCCGCGCCCGCGACCTCGCGCGCCTCGACGCGAGCCTCTCGCCCACGGACGCGTCGAGGACGGACCGCCTCCGCGTGCTCCGCGGCTACTGGGCGGGGTTCGCACGGCCGCCCGTCGCGCTCGCCGCCTTCGCACGCCGCGTCGCGGCCGCCAGCGCGCGCAAGCGCGGGCCCACGGGAGCGCCGCGGTGAAGTCCTATCTTCGGCTGCTGCGCTACGTCCTGCGCCACAAGGGACGGCTCGCGGCCTCGCTCGCGGCGGCGATCGCCGTCGGCGTGCTGAACACGGTCACCGTCGCGACGGGCCTCCCCTTCTTCCGCGTCCTCTTCGGCGAGGAGCCGACGGGGACGGGGGCGATCGACCGCTGGTCGCGCGCCGTGATCGGGCGCTTGAAGGAGATCGCCGGCGACGACAAGGCGAGCCTCCTGCTCGGATTCCTCGGCCTATTCGTCGCGCTGACGGCGCTGAAGGCGCTCGCGCGGTTCCTCCAGGACGCGTGGACCGCCGCCTTGACGCGCCGAGCCGTCCTCGACGTCGCGGAGGAGGTCTTCGCGAAGGCGCTGCGCCAGCCCGTGGGGTTCTACGAGTCGCGCGGCATCGCCGACTCCGTCACCCGGTTCACGACGGACGTCGATTTCCTCTCGGCCGGCCTCGGCGCCGTCCTCGCCAAGCTCGTGCGGGAGCCCGTCAAGGTCGTGGGCATGGTGGCGGTCGCCGCCGCGATCGACCTGCAGCTGACCCTCATCACCCTCGCCGTGTTCCCCGTCGTCTTCGGGACGACGGCGGCGCTCGCGCGCCGGATCCGTCGGCGGGCGGTGGGCGTGCTCGAGGCGCGGGGCCGCCTGATGTCGTCCGCCAGCGAGGCCCTGACGGGCCTGCGCACCGTCCAGGCGTTCGGCGGCGAGGCCGCCGAGGAGGCGCGCTTCGCCGCCCGCGCGCGCCGCCTCTACGAGGAGGACCGGCGCATGACGCGCACGGACGCGCTCACGAGCCCGCTGCTCGAGACGCTGGCCGCGATCGGCGTCGCGCTGACGCTCTGGGCGGGGCTCTCGCGCATCGTCGCGATGGACGCGGCCGCCTTCCTCGCGCTCTACACGGCGCTCCTCGGGACGCTCGACCCGTTCAGGAAGCTCGGCGACCTCGGCAACCGCGTGAGCATCAGCTCGGCGGCCGCGGAGCGCCTCTTCGCGATCTACGACCGCGTGCCCGAGATCGCCGACGGTCCGGGCGCGGTCCCCCTTCCGCCGGGCGGCGGCGCCGTCGCGTTCGAGGACGTGGCCTTCGCCTACCCCGACGGGCGCGAGGCGCTGCGCGGCATCACGTTCGCCGTGGAGGCCGGCTGGATCGTCGCGGTGGTCGGTCGGAGCGGGGCGGGCAAGTCGACGCTCCTCGACCTGATCCCGCGCCTTCGCGACGTGAGCCGGGGCCGGGTCACGATGGACGGGGTCGACGTGCGCGCCGCGACGCTCGCTTCCGTCAGGGGGCGCGTCGCGATCCTCCACCAGCACCCCGACCTCTTCGAGGGGACGGTCGCGGAGAACGTCGCGTGGGGGAAGCCCGGCGCGTCGTCCGCCGAGGTCGAGCGGGCCTGCCGTCGCGCCCACGCCCACGAGTTCGTCGCGTCGCTCCCCGAGGGCTACGCGACGCGCCTCGGTCCCGGCGGCGTCGGGCTCTCGGGCGGTCAGCGCCAGCGGCTCGCGCTCGCGCGCGCCGTCCTGCGCGACCCGCGGATCCTGCTCCTCGACGAGCCGTCGAGCGCGCTCGACCCGGAGAGCGAGGAGGCCCTGCGCGCGGCGCTCGCCGACTTCCTGCCGGGTCGGACGGTCCTCGTCATCGCGCACCGACCCGGGACGGTCGAGCGGGCGGACCGGGTCCTCGTCCTGCGCGAGGGGTCCGTCGAGGCGTTCGGGACGCCCGCCGAGGTCGCGGCGAAGAGCCCCGCCTACCGGCGGCTCGAGGCGCTGGGGTTCGCCGACGCCGAGGCTCCGCAACACCCGTAAGCGTGGTCCAATCGGGCCCCGGAGGCCACGACGACATGACGCCCGCCCCCTCCCCCCGCCCGACGGCGCCGACCCGGTCCGTGGCGATCGTCGGCGTCCACATGGACCTCGGCGCCGGCCGCCGCGGCGTGGACATGGGCC
>DATLLK010000318.1:0-5544 GCA_035537895.1 Planctomycetota bacterium | reverse complement strand
GGTCGTCGGGGAGCGCGCACGAGTCGCTCCTCTCGCGGCACAAGGACGGCTTCGACTCCCCGATCCCGTCGGGCAACGCGACGACCGCCCGCGTGCTGTTGCGGCTCGCCGCGCGCACGGGCAAGCCCGCGTACGCCGCGGACGTGGGCCGGGCGCTGTCGGAACGGTTCGAGGTGCACGCCGTGCTCGCGATCCCCGCGGGCGCGGCCCTCGGGCCGCGCCGCGTCGGCCTGCGACTCGGCTTCCAGCCGTGCGACGCCGACTCCTGCCGGTCTCCCGACGAGGCGCTCGTGGACCTGCCGCTCCGGTTCGAGGTCGAGGACGCGCCGGCACGGCACCCCGCGGTCTTTCGCTGACGCGCCCGCCGCTCGCCCGCGCCCCCCGGGGCGCTCGCGCCGCGGCGCGGGCGCAGGGCCCGGGCGGGGTATGTTGCGGCACGCAGCATGGGAGGAGCCGTTCCGCCGTGTTCCACGACGTCACCCTTCGCGTCCGCATGCCCCACCGCGCCGGGACGCTGGCGAAGATCGCGTCGGAGATCGGTCGGTCGGGCGCCGTGATCGGCGACCTCCAGACGATCCACACCGATGCCATCTACAGCCTCCGCGACATCACGGTCGAGCTCGAGGGCGCCGACGTCGCCACGCTGTGCAAGGCGATCGAGGGGGCGGTCCCGGGGAGCCGCGTGTCGCTCCTCCCGGACCGCAGCATGGAGTTCCACGAGGGCGGGAAGCTCCGCACCGTGCCGTCGCGGCCCGTGCGCACCCTCTCCGACATGCGGCTCGCCTACACGCCCGGCGTCGCCGGCGTCTGCCAGAAGGTCGCGAACGACGACGAGGCGCTGCGCCGCTACACGAGCGTCGGGAAGAACGTCCTCGTGCTCTCCGACGGCAGCCGCGTGCTCGGCCTGGGCGACCTCGGGCCCCGCGGCGTGATCCCGGTCCTCGAGGGGAAGTCGATCTTCTACTCCGAGTTCGTCGGGCTGAACGGCCTGTCCTTCGGGATCGACGTGCGCGACGTGGGCAAGGTCGTCGAGCTCTGCCGGGCGCTCCGGCCCAACTACTCCGCGATCCACCTCGAGGACATCGCGGCGCCGCGCTGCTTCGAGCTCGAGGCCCGGCTGCAGGACGAGCTGCGCGTCCCCGTGCTGCACGACGACCGGCACGGCACCGCCGTCGTGGCGGCCGCGGCCGTGCTCTCGGCGCTCCGGACGCTCGACCTCGACCTCTCGCAGCTCGTCGTGGGGCAGGTGGGCCTCGGGGCGGCGGGCTACACGATCCTCGAGCTCCTGATCGAGATGGGGCCCCGCGGCGCCATCGCCTACGACCCGAGCCCCGACGCGGTCGTGCGCGCGAAGGCGCTGGGCGCCGACTTCGCGCCGACGGTCAAGGGCGTCATGGAGAAGGCGGACGTCGTCGTCGCCGCGACGGGGCGCGCCGGCCTGATCCACAAGGACTACGTCAAGAAGGGGCAGGTCGTGTTCGCGCTGACCAACCCGCGGCCCGAGATCCGCCCCGCCCTCGCGCTCGCCGCCGGCGCGGCGCTCGCGTCCGAGGGCGCCGCGATCAACAACGTGCTCGCCTACCCGGGCCTGATGAAGGGCGCGATCGACGCCCACGCCGTGCGCTTCACGCCCGAGATGAAGATCGCCGCGGCGCGCGCGCTGGCCCAGCACGCGAGCGCCGACGACCTGCTGCCCTCGCCGTTCCTCCCCGGGCTGCACCTCGACGTCGCGAGGGCGGTCGAGCAGGCCGCGCGCGCGGCGGCGGCGCCCTCGCCGGCCGCGCCGTAGGCGCCCGCACGTGACGGGTGCCCTCGAACCGCCGCAGGAGGGCCGCGCCGGCCTGCGCGGCCTCCTTCGCGACCTCGTCTCGTTCGACCGGCGCGCGGCCGTGATCCTCGTCTACGTGCCCGTCGCGCTGACGCTGATGGAGTACGTGTTCCTCCCCGAGTCGCGCTGGCGGCGGCCGATCCCGGAGTGGACGAGGAACCTGATCCGGGACCTCCGCGCGAGGTTCCCGGACGTCCCCGCCGACCTGATGCCGTGGCTCTGGTGGGGCGCCGGATGCCTCACGGTGCTCGTCGTCGTGCCGATGATCCTCTTGCGCCTCCTCGCGAAGACGGGCCCGCGGGAGACCGGTCTGCGCGTGCGCGGCACCGGGCGCGACGCGCTCGTCTACCTCCTGCTCTACGTCGTGTTCGTCCCGGTCGTGTGGCTCGTGTCGATGCGCCCGGACTTCCGCGCGACCTATCCCTTCTACCCCCGCGCGCCCCGCGCGATCGGCTGGGACTTCGTCGCCTTCGAGGCCGTGTACTTCCTGCAGTTCCTCTCGGTCGAGTACTTCTTCCGCGGCTTCATGACGCTCGGGTTGAAGCCCGCGCTCGGCCGCGCGTCCGTCCTCGTCATGCTCGCGCCGTACTGCATGATCCACTTCCACAAGCCGATGCTCGAGGCGCTGGGCGCGATCGGGGCGGGCCTCGTCCTGGGCGCGCTCGCGTGGCGCACCCGCACCGTCGTCTACGGGTGGTTCCTCCACTACGCGGTGGCCCTGACGATGGACCTCCTGTCCCTCTCCCAGTCCGGACGCCTCTAGGCCGGCGCGCTGGCTGGGGGCGCTCGGGCCCCTTCCTCCTCCTCGCGTACCAAGGCGTACGCGTCGTCGTCGTCATGGGCCCTCCGCACCCCATCCAGCGTGCCGGCCAGTTCCTGTATCTCGCAGACAGAGACACCGCGGCGCAGATGCTGGTGAGACACCTGTCGGCTCGGGCTGCCGCAGGACATCACAGACGACGTACCAGGTGGCCGTTCCCGACGGCGCTCCTGCGCCGGGACGTCGGGAGCGCCGACACACGGCCCGCCGTCGCCCGCTCACCTGAGGGGGCACCGGCCGCCCGGCTTGGGCGGCAGGAGGGCCCCCCTCGCCTCCCGGGGTAGGCTTCCGGACCCCGCGCGCGCGAAGGAGACGCATGCTCGATCAGGTCACGGTCCGGACCCTCGGCGGGAACCGCGTCGAGGCCGGCAACGGACGCCACCGGCTCGTCCTCGACCTCCCCGTCCACGACGGCGGGGCGGGCGAGGCGATGGGGCCCCACGAGGCGCTCCTGTCGGCGCTCGGCGCGTGCACGTCGATGACCCTGCTCCTCTACGCGCGGAGGAAGACGTGGCCTCTCGAGGGCGTCGAGATCGCGCTCGGCCGCGAGAAGGCCCCGGTCGGCGTACCCGATGGCCGCGAGCGCATCCAGGTCGACCTGCGCCTCCACGGACCGCTCGACGAGGAGCAGCGCGCGCGACTGCTCGACATCGCGAAGAAGTGCCCGGTGTACCGCTCGCTCACGAGCGACCTCGACCTCGTGGAGCGCCTCGTATCGTGAAGCGACGCGCCGCCCGCCGCCGGTCGATCCCCGTCCGCACGGGGCGGCTCGAGTCGTTCGCGAACCCCGCGCCGGAGCGCGACTACGAGATCGAGCACGTCGCACCGGAGTTCACCTCCGTGTGCCCCGTCACGGGCCAGCCCGACTTCGGGACGATCACCGTGCGGTACGTGCCGGACCGGCGGTGCGTGGAGCTGAAGAGCCTGAAGCTCTACCTCGTGGCCTTCCGCGACCAGGGGATCTTCTACGAGGCGGTCGTCAACCGGATCCTCGACGACCTCGTGGCGGCGCTCGCGCCGCGGCGCATGGAGGTCGAGGGCGTGTTCCGGGTGCGGGGCGGCATCGGGTCCACGGTCCGCGCGACGCATCCGTTCGGTGGAGCGACGGGCGGGCGCGGGAGACCGCGATGAGCGACGACGACCGCGACGCCGGGTCGGAGGTGGCCGCGCTCGAGCGCGAGGTCGCGCGGCAGAAGCGCCTCGTCGAGGCGAGCACGGTGCTGCACAGCACGCTCGACCAGGACGAGCTCCTCTCGATCCTCCTGCGCACGGCCGCGGACGCGGTGGACGCCGAGCGCGGCACCGTCTACCTGATGTCCTCGGACGGCACCGAGATCTGGTCGCGCGTCGCGTCGGGCGGCCAGAAGCTCGAGATCCGCCTGCCGCTCGGCAAGGGGATCGCCGGCGCCGTCGCGAAGTCGGGCGAGACGATCCGCATCGACGACGCCTACGCCGACGCGCGCTTCGACCCCACGACGGACAAGCGGACGGGCTTTCGCACGCGCTCCATCCTCTGCGCGCCCATCCGCAACCGCGCCGGAGCCGTGGTCGGCGTGTTCCAGCTCCTGAACCGCCGCGGCGGGCCGTTCGCGCCCGCCGACGTCGACTTCCTCGCGAGCCTCTCCGTCCACGCGGCGCTGGCGATCGAGAACGCCCGCATGCACAAGGAGACCCTCGAGAAGGAGCGGCAGTCGCGCGAGATCCTGGTCGCCCAGGGCATCCAGCGGACGCTGCAGCCGGCGGCCCGCAGCATCGAGGCGGGGCCGTTCGGCATCGCCGGGATGAACGAGCTCTGCGAGGACGCGAGCGGCGACTACTACGACTTCCTGGAGGGCGAGTCCGGGCGGTACGTCGTGGCCGTGGGGGACGTGTCGGGCCACGGGCTCGGCTCGGCCCTCGTCATGTCGGAGGCCCGGGCGCTCCTGCGCGCGTTCAGCCGGACGGTCCCCGAGCTCGCGACCGCGATCACGATGCTGAACGACTTCCTCGTGCAGGACATGACGCAGGGGAAGTTCATGACGTTCTTCGCGGCCGTGCTGGACCCCGCGACGCGCGTGATGCAGTGGTGCTCGGCGGGGCACAACCCGCCCATGCTCTGGCAGGCCGAGAAGGGCGCGTTCCTCTGCCTCGACTCGACGGGGCCCGTGCTCGGCATCCTGCCCGGCCTCCCCTACGAGCGCGGCGCGGACGTGGTCATCGGCCCCGGCGACGTGCTGCTCCTCTACACGGACGGCGTCACGGAGGCCCCGGGGACCGGCGGCGAACTGTTCGGCGAGGACCGCCTCCAGGAGGCCATCCGGGCGGCGATCTCCGGCACGGCCGCGGAGGTGCTCGCGGCGGTCCGGGGGGCCTTGGCCAAGTGGACCGGGGGGGGAGCCAACCGGGACGACATCACGATGGTGTGCGTCAAGGGCTGATCCCGGGCCCTCCCGCCGCCTGGCCGGCCGGCCCGCCGCCGCGCCCGTGTCCGGTGCCCGCGGAGGGTGTCGGGGGTACGATCCCCCCGAGGCGGACGTTGTTCCACGAAACCTCCCGGCGCTCCCGAGGGTTTGAAGCAACGGTTCCGTCGCGCTCGAGCGTGGAGGCCGGAATGAGTCCCCGTCGATTCACCGTCTTGGGCTCGGTCGTCTTGGGCCTTTGTGCCCTGTCGGCCTGCCTGGGCCTCGTCGGACTCGGGTCGCTCCCCTCGGCGCGGGCCGAGACGCGCGCCCGGGACGCCCGCGCCGCCGCGGCCAAGGTGGACGACCTCGTGGCGGCGCGATGGCGGTCGGCGAAGGACCTCCCCGTCGCGGCACCCGCCGACGACGCCGAGTTCCTGCGCCGCGTCTCGCTCGACCTCATCGGCACGATCCCCACGGAGGCCGAGACGGTCGCGTTCCTCGCCGACGTCGCGCCC
>DATLLK010000317.1:0-3492 GCA_035537895.1 Planctomycetota bacterium | reverse complement strand
ACGCGGACGGCGCGCACGGCGTGCATCGTGGCGGCCGGCATCCTCGTCTCGTTCGCCGCCGCGGGTCCGCACCTGCTGCGCGTGCTCGGGATCACGATGCCCGCCTTCCAGGTGGCGGGCAGCATCCTCCTGCTGCTGGTCGCCCTCGACATGCTCCGGGCGCGCTCGACGGAGACCCGCGAGACGCGCGTCGAGACGGCGGTCGCCGCCGAGCGCGCCGCCGACCACCTCGACGTCGCCGTCAGCCCGCTGGCCGTCCCCATGCTCGCGGGGCCCGGGGCGCTCTCGACGGTGCTCCTCCTGCGGTCGCGCGCGGGGGACGGCGTCCAGCACGCCCTGCTCTACGGGGCGATCCTCCTCGTGCTCCTGTCCGCGTACCTGCTGCTGCGCGTGGCGAGCCGTCACGCGAACCGGATGAAGCCGATCGCGATGCGGGTCGTGACGCGCCTGATGGGCATGCTGCTGGCCGCGATCGCCGTGCAGTTCTTCCTCGACGGCATCCGGGCGAGCGGCGCCTTCTCCCGCTGAACCCCGGGACGTCCGACCGGAACGCACCGGCGCCGCGGGTCGAGTTTGGATATCCTCCCCCGACATGCGCCGGACCCTCTCGCTCGCCCTCGGGACCCTGGTCTTTTTCGCCTCGCCGGCCGCGGCCGGGACCCCGCTCGACGCGACGACACGGGACTACGACCAGACCCACCTGATCGTGCGGGTCGAGCCGTTCATCGAGGAGGGCCGCGTCGAGGGCGAGACGACGGTCCGCTTCGAGTCGCTCGTGGACCCGCTCCGCGTCCTGCGCCTCCACTGCCAGGAGACCGCGGTCCTCCACGTGAAGGACCGGGAGGGAGAGCCCCAGGAGTTCGCGCTGGCGGACAACGTGCTCGCGATCACGCTCGCCAAGCCGGTCACGCGCGGCGCGGAGGGCGAGGTCACCGTCCGCTACCGCTCGCGGCCGACGGCCGGTCTCTTCTTCCACTCGCCGACCAAGTCGTGCCCCGACACGCCGCTGCAGATGTACAGCCAGGGCGAGGGCACGGACAACCGGCGGTGGATCCCCTGCTACGACGAACCCGACGACCGCTGCACGGCCGAGGTCGTCGTGACGCTGCCGAAGCGCCTGCAGTCGATCAGCGGCGGGACGCTGACGGGACGCAAGGACCTCCCCGACGGCCGGGCCGTCGACTCCTGGAAGCTCGACCACCGCATCCCGTCCTACCTCGTCTCGCTGATCGTCGGGACCTTCGAGACCGCCACGGCGCAGTCGTGCGGCATCCCCCTCGAGTTCCACGGGCCGCCGGGCCGCGCGGCGGAGGTCGTGGAGGGCTGCTCGGCCACCGCGCCGGCCCTCGAGTTCTTCACCGCGTACACCGGCCGGGCCTACCCCTACCCGCGCTACGCGACGACGACCGTCTGGGACTTCGTCTACGGCGGAATGGAGAACGCGTCGGCCACGACGATGAACATGCGCCTCCTCCACCCGCCCGAGGCGCGCCCCAACTACTCGGCCGACGGCCTCGTCGCGCACGAGCTGGCCCACCAGTGGTTCGGCGACCTCCTCACGTGCCGGACGTGGGACCACCTCTGGTTGAACGAAGGGTTCGCCACGTACTTCACCGACCTCTTCTTCGAGCACCGCGACGGGCCGCAGGAGTTCTCCCTCCACCGCTTCCGCCAGAACCGCGGCTACATGGACGGGACGCCGAAGGCGGACACGCTGGCCCTGAAGCCCGACGTTCGCGGCGACGTGCCCCTCGAGCTCTTCGGCGGCAAGCAGTACGACCGCGGCGCGGCGATCCTCCACCAGCTGCGGATCGAGCTCGGCGACGAACCCTTCCGCCGCGGTGTTGCGCGCTACGTGAAGGACCACGAGGACAAGGCCGTCGTCTCGGACGACCTGCGCCGCTCCTTCGAGGCGGCGACGGGCACGAGCCTCGAGTGGTTCTTCGACCAGTGGGTCTACGGCGCGGGCTATCCGGTCTTTGAAGCCTCCTGGGCCGTCGCGGTCCAGGAGGGAGCGGAGCCCAAGAACGTGATCCGGGTGACCCTCGAGCAGGTCCAGACGGCGGGGGGAGGCCAACCCGAGACGTTCCGGATCACCGTCCCCTACCGTTTCGACCTGGACCGCCCGGACTTCAAGGAGACCTTCGCCGGTCGCTTCGACATCCGACGTCGTCGCCAGCAGTTCGACATCGTCCTCCCGGATCAGTTCCGGGCCCTCGGACGCGGTGCGTACCTGCGCCTCGGCGACGGGGGCGGCACCCTCGCCCGGGTCCGCCTGAAGCAGCCTTCCGCCTCCTGGCTCGCGGCCCTCGCGAAGGACTCCGATCCCACGGGTCGGATCGAGGCGACCGAGGCCCTTCCCGAGTGGCCCGACGTGAGCGGGCCCGCGCTCGTCGCCGCGCTGGGCGGCGACACGTTCCACGCGGTCCGCTCGGCGGCGGCGAAGGCGCTCGGCGACATCCCCACGAAGGCGGCCGGCGACGCCCTCGTCGCGGCGACGAAGGACGCGGACCCCCGCGTCCGCGAGGCGGCGATCGAGGCGCTGGGCCGCCGCACGCGCGAGGAGGCGTCGGCCGCCGTCCTCGTCGCGCTCCGCACCGACAAGAGCCCCTACGTCCGCGCCGCGGCGGCGCGCGCGCTCGGGCGCCTCCACGCCGAAGGCGCGTTCGAGACGCTGCGCGACCTGTTCTCGGTCGACAGCCACCGCGAGGTCGTGCGTCAGGGCGCGCTCGACGGCCTCGCGTCGCTCGGCGACCGCCGGGCGCTCGAGCTCGCGCGCAACGTCCTCCCCTACAACTTCTGCCGCGGCGACCACCACGGCATGCGGCGGTCCGCGCTCGATCTGCTCCTGGCCCTCGCCCCCGACGAGCCCGAGACGCACGCGGCCGTGCGGCAGATGCTCGACGACCCCTACTTCCGCATGCGCTCGTGGGCCGCGACCGCCGCGGGTACGTACCGCGTGCGCTCCGCCGAGGAGCGCCTGCGGCGCATGGCGCAGAGCGACCCGGACAACGGTGCCAAGGCCGCGGCCCGCACCGCCCTCGAACGCCTCGCCGGGAAGTAAGGCACCCCCCGCGTTGCACCCCCTGCGCACCGCCTCCGTCGTCCTCGCCCTCGCGGGCCTCTCCGCGTGCGGCGAGCCCGCGTCGGCCCCGATCGGCGCGGCGACCGGCGGCGACGCGTCGGGGTTTCGCGCCTCGCAGGCCGCGACCGCGGAATCGGCGGGCCTCCCGGCGTCGTTCACGACGGAGATCGGGATGCGCTTCGAGCTGGTCCCCGGCGGGACCCGCGTCCACGGCAGCCCGCGCGACGATCCCCGGCACGGCGAGGACGAGACGCCGCACGAGGTCCGGCTCGTGGGCCCGTTCTATCTCGCGGCCCGCGAGGCGACGCGCCGCGCGCTCCCACTCGGCCTCGGTCGGGAGCCGGAACGCGTGGCGCGGGTCGCGCTCCGAGAGCCAGGCGGCGAACGCCACTGCGTCCGCGTGGGAG
>DATLLK010000316.1:0-9885 GCA_035537895.1 Planctomycetota bacterium | reverse complement strand
CCCCGACATGCCCGAGCGGCTGGGCCGCTGGCGCCTGCGTCGCGAGATCGGCCGCGGCGGGATGGGGCGCGTCTTCGACGCCGTCGACGACGAGGGCCACCGCGCGGCCGTCAAGGTCGTCCACGCGCACCTCCTCGCGGTGCCCGGGACCGTCGAGCGCTTCCTCCGCGAGGCGGAGGCGGGCCGGCGCCTCGACCATCCCCGCGTCGTGCGCACGCTCGACGCGGGACGCACGAGCGTCCTCGGCGGCGAGACGCCGTGGATCGCGCTCGAGCACGTGGAGGGTCGCAACGTCCGCCAGCTGCTCGTCGAGACCGGCGCGTTCGGCGAACGCCTCGCGCGCGCCATCGGACAGGGGGTCGCCGAGGCGCTGGCGGCGGTGCACGGCGCGGGCCTCGTCCACCGCGACGTCAAGCCCGAGAACGTGCTGGTCACCCCGCGCGAGGAGGTCCGCCTGACCGACCTCGGCCTGGCACTCGTCCGCGACGCCGCCGTGCGCCTGTCGGGGACGGGCGACTTCGTGGGCACGCTCCTCTACGCCGCCCCCGAGCAGCTGAAGGGGCAGAGCGTGGGGCCCGCCGCCGACCTGTACGCGCTGGGCGTCCTCCTCTACGAGCTGGTGGCGGGCCGCCATCCCGGGACCGTCGCGCCCGCCGCGTCGCCGTTCGCGGCGCCGACGCCCTCCCCGCTGCGCGGGGTGGCGGACGTGTCCCCGTTCTTCGAGGCCGTCGTGAACGGCCTCCTCGAGCCCGCGCCCGCGCAGCGGCTGGGCGACGCGGCGCGAGTCGCCGCGATCCTTCGCGACGGCGAGTCGTCGGCGTGGTGGCGCGCGAAGGAGGCGGAGCGCGGCTCCGCGCGACGCCCCGCCGTGGACCGCACCGTCCCGCTGCTGGGCCGCGCGACGGAGATGGCACATCTCGAGGACGCGTGGGCCTCGGCCCTCCAGGGCGCGGGGCGCGTCCTCCTGATCGAGGCCGAGGCGGGACTCGGCAAGTCGCGGCTCGTCAGCGAGTGGCTGGACCGCGTCGAGCGCAGCGGCGTCACCGGGCTTCGCACCGCGTTCGCCGACCACGCGCGTGCCGACGCGGACGCCGAGGTGCCTCCGTTGTCGTCCGCCCTGCGCGACGTGCTCGGGCCGGGCGACCTCGAAGCGCGCCTCGCCGTCCTGCTCGACGAGGGCGGTCGCCTCGCCCGACCCTTCGCCGAGTGGATCGACGGCCGCGCGGCGCCGGGAACCCCTCCGCTGCCCGACGCCTCGCAGGCGACGGCCCACCGCCTCCTCCTGCGCGGGCTGGCGCGCGAAGGGCCGCTCGTCGTCGTCGCCGAGGACCTCGACGAGGCGACCGACGCGTCGCGCCGCCTCTTCCTCGCGCTCGCGCGCGCGGTCGCCGGCGAACGTGTCGTCCTCGTGGGGACGGCGAGCCCCGGCCTGCCGCGGGACTTCCTCGAGGCGCTGCGCGCCCTGCCCTCCGCCCAGGTGATCGGCCTCGACCCCCTCGGCCGCGACGAGGCGCACGACCTGTTCCTCGCGGCCGTCGGAGGCGCGTCGTCCACGGCGCCCTGGCACGACGCGGTGCGCGGCGCGGGCGGGAACCCGCTCTGCCTGATCGAGTGGGCGCGGGCCGCGCGCACCTCGCCCGCGGGCCTCCCGGCCCAGCCCGTCCCCGACGTCCTGCGCCGCCTGCTCGAGCAGCGCGTCGCCGCACTCGACCCCGAGTCGGCGCACCTCCTCGCGGTCGCGGCGTGCGCGGGGGAGCGATTCGATCCCTCCGTCGTGTCGGCCGCCGCCGGGGCGGGGCGGTTGGAGGGCCTGCGGCGTCTCCATCGCCTCGACCGCGACCACCGCCTCGTCGTCGCGGACGGCGAGGCCTACCGCTTCCGCCACGCCGTGCTGCGCTCCATCGTGCACGACGACCTCCCGCCCGCGCTGCGCGCGGAGATCCACGGGGCCCTCGCGCGCGCGCTCGAGGCGACGCCGCCGGGCCCCTCGCCGGGCGCGTGGGCCGCCGCGATCGTCCACCATGCGCTGGCCGGCCCGGACCCGCGGGACGCGTTCCCGCACGCCGAGGAGGCGATCGAGTTCTTGACGGAGGCGCACCGCGCGCGGGACGTGGCCGCCGTGTGCGAGTCGCTCCTCGCGCTGGGTGACGCTCCGGGTCCACGTCTCGCGGCGATGGCCTGGGTCCACCTGGGAGCCAGCCGCGTCCTCACCGCCCCGACCGACGCCGTCGTCCCCGTGCTCGAGCGCGGGTTCGCCCTCGCCCAGGCGCTCCCGGACGACGCCTTGGCCCTGCGGGCCGCGCTCGAGCTGGGCGCGGCCCTGGGCCAGGCGGGCCGGCTGCAGGAGTCGCTCGCCTGGCAGCGTCTCGGGCAGGAGCTCGCCGAACGCCGCGGCACGCTCACGGCGCGCGTGAGCGCCGCCATCGGCCTCGCCGCCGCCTTCCTCGACCTGGGCCGGATCTCGGAGGCGGGCGAGGCCGCCGCCCTGGCCGAGACGCTCGCCCGCGAGTCGGGCGAACCGCTGGCGCAGGCTCGCGCCGCCTACTTCGTCGGCGCGGTCCGACTCGACACGGGGGACGCGGCGGCCGCGCGTCGCGAGCTCGAGGCGTCCGTCCGCGGCTCGCGCGCGTACGGGGACAGCATCCTCGAGACGAGCGCGGTGACGGCGCTGTCGAAGGCGGACTTCCTCGAGGGGCGGTTCGACGCCGTCCGCGAGCACCTCGACCGTCTCATCGCGATCGCCCGCGAGCAGGGCGAGTTCCGCGCGGAGTTGGTGACCCGGGTGAACCTCGCCTCGCTCGATCTGTCCCTGGGCCGGCCGGCCGAGGCGAGGGAGACCGCGCTGGGCGTTCTCGCCGCGGCGCAGCCGGGCGGTCTCGGCGCCATCGCCGTCCATGCACGCGCCGTGCTCGCGTGGGCGTGCGTTCAGGTGGGCGCGTGGGACGAGGCGGAGCGCGCCTTCGACGAGGTCGTCGCGGAGGCCGCCGTCATGGGAAGCCCCGTCGTCGAGGCGAAGATCGCCGGCCGCCGGCTCGCCCTCCTCGCGTGGTCGGGCCGCTTCGAGGAGGCCGAGGCTCTCCACGCCGAGCACGCGCCCCGGGCCGCCGAGGCGGGCACTCTCCGGGAGCGGTTGGCGCTCGACGAGGGCCTCGCCGAGGTGCACGTGGCTCGCGGCGATCCGTCCGCGGCCGCGGTCCTCCTCGAGCGCGCGCTGGCGGAGGGCACGCCCCACGGGCTCGCGCAGGAGGCGGCGCGCTGGTCGCTGGCGCTCGGGATCTGCCGGCGGGACATGGGCGACGCCGACGCGGCCCGGCCGCTCCTCGACCGCGCGCGCGAGGACGGCGACCGGATGGGGATGCGCGACGTCTCGGGCCTCGCCCGCATGCATCTCGCGACGTTGCCCGGCGCCGAGCGCGTCCTCGGTCGCGTCGCGCTCACGGAGTACGGCGCCTCGATGGGGGTCCACCCGCGCCTTCGGGCCGTCGCGGCGCTCGCCGCCGTCACCGGCGAGCCCGCCCTCCAGGTCGCCGCGGCCCGCGATCTCGATCGGCTCGTCGCGAGCCTACCGGAGGCCCGGCGGGTCCCGATGCTCGCCCGCGTCCCCCTCCACCGTTCGCTCCGGCCTTCGCCCTGACTACTTCGCGATCGCGGCCTGGATGAAACGCTCCTGCGCCTCGGCGACCGGGCCACCCATGACCTCGGCGACGACGCCGCCGAACGCCCGCCCGAGCAGCGACGCGTTCGTGGCCGCGACGTAGGTCCCGCCGTCCGTCTTCTCGTAGACGGCGATCGTGCACGGCATGAACACGGAGACGCGCCGCGCGTCGTCCTCCGCGAGGATCTTGCCCGCGTGCGCCGCCTGGCAGAGGTCGACGATGTGCACGGGGCGGACGTCGATCCCCGCGAACTGCTTGATCGACTCGTGCAGCTTGCGCTCGCCGAGGAACTTCCAGCCGTCCTTCTCCGCGACCTCCTTCAGCCGCGCCACGGTGTCCGCGATCGAGGAGGCGCTCCTGTGCTCCTGCACCATGACGGTCGAGGCCTTCGAGACGACGGCCATCCCGAGACCGACGGCGCCGACGATGAAGCCCAGCACGAAGACGAGGAACATGCGCATGGGGCGCTCCTGGGTACGGAGTCCCCACGATGACGCCCCGTCGCTTCGCTGTCGCCGCCGTGTGGGGGCGAATCCCGACGGGGGCCCTCCCGGACCCCGGAGGCGGCCCGCGGGTAGAGTCGGGCGGGTCCCGGCGCGGCCGGGTGGACGGGCGGTCACCGTGTCGATCCTCGCCTTGGCCCTCCTCGCGGCGGTCCTCTGGCTCGTGCTCCGCGCGCGCCCGGAGGGCGCCCCGCCCGGCGATGCGCGAGAGGACGATCTCGTCGACGACATGCAGCTGCACGACGAGACGAATCCCGGCGACGACGGCGACGTGGGGGACACGACGGACGGTCGGTGATCCCGCCGCCCGAGCGCATGCACTCCGCGAGACGTGGGAGGTACACTCCCGCCCGGACCACCGCGACGGGGCCGAGGACGCGATGACGGAGGGGCCGTTCGAGCGCCAGTACCGCCGCTGGAATCGGCGCCATGGTCAGGCGCTGTATGCCCGAGTCCGCGAGAGCGGCGCCACCCGCCCCGGATTCGACGTCACCGCGCTGGTGCTCTTCGCCCTGTCGGCGCTGACCCTGGCCGCCGCGGTCCTGGTGCCCGTGGCGGCGATCTGGCTCGTCGTCGTCCACGGCGATCGCTTCCTCGCCTGGGTCGGCGCGATCCTTCTCCTCGCGCTCTCCTTCGTCCTGCGGCCGAGGTGGATCCGTCTCCCCGCCGAGAGCGTCGTCGACCCCGAGACGCACCCCGCCCTCCTGCGGCTCGTCGAGGACGTCGCGCGAGAGGTCGGCACGTCGCCTCCCCGTGTCCTCGCGATCGACGAGAGGTACAACGCCCGCGTGGCGCGCACGGGTTGGCGGCAGCGACGGGCGCTGGTCCTCGGCCTGCCGCTCGTGGCGACGCTGGGTCCAGGGGATCTCGTCGCGCTCCTCGCGCACGAGCTCGGCCACTTCGGCAACGGCGACGTCACGCGCGGCGCCGTCGTCCATGCCGCGCTGACCGTGGCGGGCGGGTGGTCCGCGATCCTGACGCCGATGGACCGCGAGGAAGCGGGTTCCGGTCTGCGGGCGCGACTGGGAGTCTTCGCGATCTGGATCCTCTCCCTTCCCGCGCGCGCCACGCTCTGGTTCATGCTGCGCCTCGCCTGGCGGAGATCCCAGCTGGCCGAGTACTTCGCGGACCGCGTCGGCGCCTCGATCAGCGGCAGCGCGGGGGCCCTCGACCTCCTGGCACGCGTCTCCGACGACGGCGTCCTCGCGCGCGCCCAGCGCGCCGTGGTCGTCGCCCGTTCGCCGCGCGACGTCGTCGCGGAGGTGAGAGCGCAGATGAGGGCGATGCCGGCCGCGGAGCTCGCCGCTACGGCGACGGATCCGGAGGGCGACCTCGCTTCGACCGACGGATCGCACCCCCCGACCGCCTTTCGCGTGCGCATGTTCCTCGAGCGCCCGCCCGAGCCGCCCCGGCTCGTCCTCTCGCGCCAGGAGCACGCGGCCGTCCAGCGCGAGCTCGACCGGCACATTCCGCGGGTCCACAAGCGTCTCGTGGACGACTACCGGATCTCGCTCGAAGCCTGAACGGCGTGGCCGGGCCCGCGGGCCCCAACGCCTACGGCGGGTTCAGCGCGTCGAGCGTGAAGCAGGCGCGCCCGCTCCCGTGGTTCCAGAAGACGTGGTCGGACGCGTCGCGCGGGCGCGCGAACGTGGCGCAGAGGACGTAGGTCGACGCGCCCGTCACGCGGTACTCGTAGGGCTCGTTCGTCTCGGGGTCCATGGTCGAGATCTTGCGGCGTGTCGCCTTCGACGCGAGCTCGGCGAGCGTCGAGGGGAGCGCCGCCCGCAGAGCGCCCGGGCGATCGGGATCGCGCACGAGCTCGAGGATCTCGCCGTGGATCGTCTGGAGGTCCTCGAGGCGCCGCTCGTCCATGCGCTCGGCCCGGCGGGCCTCCGGGGCCCCGGCCTTCGTGAAGCCCCAGACGACCGTCCCGAGGACGACGAGGGTCGCGACGATGCCGAAGACGCGGTGGATGGACGGCTTCATGCCGCGGGCTCCGGCCGCTCGCGCAGCGTGAGCAGGAGGTACAGGAACACCGCGGCCGCGATCACGAACAGCACGACGACCTTCAGCACGAACCGCAGCGTCAGCTCTCCTTCGAACAGGTAGAAGACCAGCGTGATGACGTCGCTCAGGATCGTGATGGCGCCGATGAACAGCGAGAGGTAGGTGAGCCACCGGCGAGGGCCGCTCGCGGCCCGCTCCGGCTGCCGTGCGATGCCCCGCAGGATCGACCGCCACAGGACGAGGAAGAGCGGGTACGCCACGACGAGCGTGGCGAGGGACCATCGGATGCCGAGGCGCGCGCTCTCCTGCGCCCAGGAGGAGTCCTCCCACGCGGGCTCGGGCAGGGCGAGGTTGATGTACCGGAACCACAGGACCGTCAGGCTGATCACCCACGCGTAGAGCGTGCTGAACGCGAAGAGGTGCAGGAACGTGTCCCGCGCCGAGCCCGCTTCCGTCGGCTGAGGGACGGCCATGCCGACCTCGCGCTCGCACAGCACCTCGTCCACCTGCTTGGTCTTCCAGCCGGCGTCGCGAAGGACCGCGCGCAGGGTCGCGAAGTCCATCCCCCGTTGCCGCGCGTGCGTCACGAAGCGAACCAGCCGTTCGTCCATGGAGCCGCTCTCCGCCAGCGTCATCCTACGACTCGACGGGCCCGTGTGGCCGAATCGCCGTGTCAAACCGAGGGCAATGTCCGAAGAGGACCGAGAATGCATTCGCGGGGGGGACCCTCGCGGCGGAGGAAACCATGAGCGGAATCCAGGACTTCATCGGGACGGTCACGCAGAGCCTCGGCGTCTCGAAGGACACCGCGCAGGCGGGGACGGGCGGCCTGCTCACCCTCATCAAGCAGCACGCGGGCGACGCGGACTTCGGCAAGCTGGCCGCCGCGATCCCCGGTGCCGCCGACCTCGCGAAGCCGCAGGGGGCCCCCGCCGGCGGCGGGATGGGCGGGATGCTCGGCGGGCTCGCGCAGAAGGCGGGCGGGCTCCTCGGCAAGGGCGGCGGCGGCGCGGGCGCCCTGGCCGCCCTCGCGGCTGCCGGGCTGGGCGGCGACAAGGCCGCGACCTTCCTCAAGATGTTCGTCGACTTCCTGAAGAGCAAGGTCCCCGGCGATCTGCTGAAGACGATCGCCGCCAAGGTGCCCGGACTCGCCGGACTCACCGCCTGACGCGCGCGTCCGCGGATCAGCGGGGTCCGCCGTCGTCCTGCATCATCGGCGGCGGCTCCGTGCCCCACGACGCCGGGTCCCGTCCCGCCAGCACGCCGGCGTCGTAGAGGGCCCGCATGCGGGCAGGATCGAACGCGAGCGGATCGTCCGCCTCGCGCCGCAGGCGCTCGGGGATGCGCACGTAGCGGAACTCGTGGCCCCGCTTGTGCGCGACGCCGTACAGGTACCAGAGGCTCCCGTGCCCCGCGGTGGTCGTCAGCAGGCCGAGCGACCGGGACGCGATGCCGAGCAAGCCCAGCTCCACGTGCTCCGGCCCCGGGTCGAGCAGGGAGTTGTAGACGACGTAGTAGCGCCTCCTCGCCACGCCGATTCCCGCGCCTTCCGGGCCTTCGACCGCGCCCTTCGCCTCCTCTCGGGCCTCCGTGTCCGGCACGAAGACGTTCCCGAGCAGCGTGCCGTCGGCGTGCAGTTCGCCGCCGAGCGAGACGGGCTCGGCCGCCACGGGCGGGCTCGCCGCCGCGAGGAGGATGGCGCGGTACGTCGCGTAGTCGCGACGGCGCGCGATCGCGCCCAGGTCCCAGACCGCCATGCGGCCCGAGTCGAGGTTCGCGGTCCCGACGAGCAGCAGACGTCGCCCGCCCTCGGAGGCCGCCGCCACGCGGTCGATCGTCGCGTCGTCGAGGACGCGCCCGAGCAGTCGTGCGAGCGGGGCGAAGTCGGCGACGGACGTCTCGAAGGGGATCGACGGGACGGGGCGGACACAGAAGATGTCGTGTTGCCGAACGCCCGTGAGGACGCGCTCGAGCTCCGCGTCGGCCTCGGGCGTGTCGATGAAGGCGTGCGACGCCTGCAGCGCGCCGGTGCTGATGCCCGTCACGACGTCAAAGCGCGGCCGCCCCGCATCGCGCCACCCGCGCAGCACGCCGGCCCCGAACGCGCCGTTCTGCCCGCCGCCCGACAGCGCGAGAACGTTCACGGCGCCGGCGGCACGCCCGCGGACGAACGTGTCCATGCCCGCCTTCGCCTCCGCGGCCGTGGGGGCGCGCGTGTCCAGGGAGACGCGCGGTC
Organism: Planctomycetota bacterium; assembly: GCA_035537895.1. GTDB lineage: Bacteria > Planctomycetota > PLA2 > PLA2 > JAEUHO01 > DATLLK01. The sequence goes on along the minus strand of DATLLK010000316.1, from coordinate 1,483 downwards.
GGTTGACGCACGCGACGGAGAGCACGCTCACGAGGAGGACCGCGGCGTTGCGGGCGATCAGCGGGGGTCGCATGGCGCTACGCAGTATCGCCGCGCCCGCACCTCGGTCGTACCGGCAATCCCGCGTTCCCTCACTGCGGGCGGGCCTTACGTCAGCCGCTTCGCCAGGACGACGCTGCGGTACGTCTTGCCGGGCCAGGTCACGGTGTCGACCTGCTCGTAGCCGCGGGCTGCGTACATCGCGATCAGGTGTGCCGCCGGCATGGCCGTGTCGCCGACGGCGTAGGCCGCGCCCGACGCGCGCGCCGCCTCTTCCGCGGCGTCCATCAGCGCCATGCCGATGCCCCGCCCCTGGAGGTCCGGCTCGACGGCGAACTGCTCGAGGACCACCACGTCGTCGCGGCGGAACCACGTCGCCTCGGAGTGCTCGTCCTTCCCGTGGAAGGAGATCGTCCCGACGACGCGGCCCTCGCACTCCGCGACGAGGCACGTGCCCTTCTGCGCGCGACGCCGCGTCGTCTCCTCGCTCTGGTCCACCGCCGTGTAGTTGAGCCCCATCCCCGCGAGCCGGGCGTAGCCGCGGTGGAGCAGCGCCGTCAGCTCGGCGAACGAGTCCGAGGGGCGCAGCGCGCGGATCGAGATCGCGGGGTCGCTGCGCGACCTCCGCGCCCCGGGATCGGTCACCGATGCCTCCCGCACCACGCCCCGCCGGGCGCCATGGCACCGCCGAGCGTCGTCGCGATCCGGTCGAAGGCCCGCCGTCCCGTGGAGCGCACGGGACGGCGCGACCCGTGAACTCCTACTTGGGGCTCCACTTCGTGACCGTCGACGTCGCCTTCGACGTGATCACCATGTCGCCGACCTTGCCCGAGCTCACGACCTCCATCTTGGCCGTCCGGCCCGGGACCTGCTCGGACATCCAGACCTTCGACGTCCCGGTCATGTCGCCCGTGACGGTCGTGGACTCGATCGTCTTGCACTTCATCGACGTGCCCGCGACGTCGATCGTCTCCTCGCCTTCCTTGAACTTCGCGTCGGGCGTGGGGTCGGGCACCTCGATCTCCTTCGGGACGTCGCGCCGCATCGGGGGGACGCCCTCGATCCCCATGTTCGTCTCGACGACGGCCTTCTCCTTCGTCAGCTCGAGGAGCTTGGTCGTCGCCGTCGAGGTCGACTTCTGGCCCATGGCCTCCGACTCGGTCGTCATCTCGACGAAGGCGCCGACCTGGAACTGCGCCCAGTTGTCGTACTCGGGGTTCGCGATCTTCTTCGTCTTGGGCGCGTCCTCGGCGATCGCGGGGAGCGCGAGGAGGGCGGCGACGGCGAGCATCAGGAAGGCGTACGAACGGCGCATGAACGACTCCGGGGGTGGGGCGCCCGCTCCTGCGGGCATGCTCCCGGGACGCGAGACTACCCCTGTGCCCGGAGGAGCGACTGATTCGGGCGGGGCGGTCCTCGGGGGGACCGTCACTCCCCCTTCGAC
>DATLLK010000315.1:0-5706 GCA_035537895.1 Planctomycetota bacterium | reverse complement strand
TGTTCCACGCGCTCCTCGCGCACGAGGATTGGCACGTCGCGCACCGGGCGCTGCTCGCGCTCGAGCGCTACGGGGACGGCGACGCGCTCGCGACCGCGTGGCGGCTGCTCGACCACGCGGAGCCGCGCCTGCGCGAGAAGGCGGCGATCACGTGCCTCGTGCTGTGGGACGAGGGCGGCGGCAAGCCCGGGGTCAAGGACCCCGCCGCCGACGTGGTCGCGCGCCTCGCCGCGGAGGGGGACCCGCACGTGCGTGCGTGCCTGAAGGCGCTCGAGGCGCGAGTCGCGAAGAAACTGCGCATCGAGAAGATGAACGAGGAGGTCCGCGTGAAGGACGCGGACGGGCTCCTGTGGACGCCGTTCCTCGAGGGGATGGACAAGGGCAAGAGCGTGGCGCCGGGCGCGACGCTCAAGTCGGACGCGCGGCAGGGCGGCGGGAGCGCCATGAAACTCCCCGTCGCGAGGCGGTGGACGACCCCGATCCTCGGCTACGGACGGGAGGAGGTCTCGGGTACCTCGCTCCAGCCGTTCGCCAACCTGCGCAACGGGACCGTCTACCACACGGGCCAGGACGTCGGCGCCTGCTTGGACGGCGCGGGCTTCTACGCGTGCGCCGAGGGCATCGTGAAGCTCGTCCACTCCGGGAGCGACATGGGGACGCTGATCGTCCTCGAGCACCACGTCGCCGAGAAGGAGGTCGCGACCCTCCTCTACATGCACGGAGGCGACACCGTCTTCGTGAAGGCGGGCGACCGGGTCGAGGCCGGCCATCTGCTCGGCAGCATGGGGACGGGCTACTCGTTCGAGAACGGCGGGCACTACGCCCACCTCCACTTCGGGGCCTACCCCGGGCCCTTCTCGATGACCCACAACTACGGGTACCGCAACGTCGCCGTGGGCCTTCGTGACTGGTTCGACCCCGCGGTCGTGCTGCCCGACTGGATCGACCGCACGCGACCTCCCGCTGACGACCCGGGGACGGTCGCGCGCGCCGCGCGCCCGGTGGCGGCGCTCGTGCGCGAGGGGCGGTACGCGGACGCCCTGCGCGCGGCGGACACGGCACTCGCCTCGAGCGACCTCGACGAGGCGGCGCGGGCCGACCTCGAGCGCATGAAGGCGTCGGTCACGGGCGCCGGGGCGTCGCTCGTCGAGCGCGCGAAGGCGCAGCGGGCCAAGGGCTTCCCGACGGCGGCCCGCGCGATGCTCGATGCGCACACGGCGTCGCTCGCGGGCGTCCCCGGCGGCGACGAACCGCAGAAGGCCGCGACGGCGTGGGACGCCGACCCGGCGTTCCGCAAGGACGTGAAGGCCGAGGCCCGGTTCCGCGCGACCCTCGAGACGGAGGGTGGCCTCGTCGCGAAGAAGGACTTCGCGAAGTTGAAGGCCCTGTGGGAGGCGGTGCTCGCGGACTTCGGCGACACGAGCCTCGCGGACCGCGTGAAGGCCAAGGTCGCCGAGAACGAGCCCCGAAAGTGACGGCGCCCGCGGAGGGGCGCCGCGGTCAGCCGACGAGTCGCCCCTCGCGCACCACGACCTCGCCGTGGCGGACGACCGTGCGCACGAGGTTCGTGCCCATCCGATAGGGGAGGTGCACGTAGGACGGCGCGTCGAGCACGACGAGGTCCGCGGGACGGCCCTTGGCGATCCGGCCGTACGCTCCCACGAGGCCCACGGCTGCGGCGGCGTTGCGCGTGATCGCGGTCACGACCTCCTCGGGCGTCATGCGGAGCATCGTGCAGCCGAGAGAGGCCGACAGCGCGAGGTTGCCCGTGGGGGAGGAGCCCGGGTTCAGGTCCGTCGCGAGCGCGACCGCGCACCCCGCCTCGATCATCCCTCGGGCGTCGGGTTTCTCCGCGAGCCCGAGAAAGACGCTCGTGCTCGGAAGGAGCACGGGCACGACGCCGGCGCGCGCCATCGCGCGGATCCCCGCAGGGCCCGTGGCCCCGAGGTGCTCCGCGGACACGGCCCGCATCCGGGCGGCGAGGGCCGCCCCGCCGCCGTCGGAGAACTCGTCGGCGTGGATCTTCCCCGCCAGCCCGTGGCGGCGCGCGGCCTTGAGGATCGTCGCCGACTCCCGGGCCGTGAACGCGCCGCGCTCGCAGAAGACGTCGCAGAACACGGCGAGGCGACCGCGCGCGACCTGCGGGACCATCACGTCGGTCACGAGGCGGACGTAGGCGGCCCGGTTCTTCGCGAACTCGGCGGGCAGCGCGTGCGCGCCGAGGAACGTGGGGACGACGGTGATCGGCCGCCCACGGGCCGCCGTGCGGATCGCCTTCAGGCTCCGCACCTCGGCGTCGGCGGTCAGCCCGTAGCCCGACTTCGCCTCGAGCACGGTCGTCCCGTGGAGGAGGACGTGGTCGAGGAGGTCGCGCACCCGCGCTTCGAGCGCCTTCTGCGGGCTCGCGACGAGCGCCTTCGCCGAGGCGAGGATGCCGCCGCCCGCCGCGAGGATCTCCTCGTAGGAGGCGCCCCGGCATCGCCGCGCGAACTCGTCCTCGCGCCACCGCGCGAACACGGGGTGCGTGTGGGCGTCCACGAAGCCGGGCAGGACGGTCCGCCCGTCGACGTCGATCCGCCGCTTCGCCCGGTGGCGCCGCGCGAGCGTGGCCTCGGGCCCCACGTCCACCACCCGACGCCCGCGGATCGCGACCGCGCCGCGCTCGACGACGCGCAGGTCGTTCATCGCGGCGCGGCCCCGGGCGGGCCCGCGGCCTCCCGCGTCCACGGTCACGACCTCGGACGCCCCGACGACGAGCAGATCGACGGTCGCCATCGCGCTTAGGCCCGCGGGCGGTCGACGCCCATCCGACGGCCGAAGACCTGGGCCGAGTCGTAGCCCGCCTCCGCGTGGCGCACGACGCCCATGCCCGGGTCCGTCGTGAGCACCCGCTCGAGACGGCGCGCGGCGCCGTCCGTCCCGTCGGCGACGACGACCATCCCCGCGTGGATCGAGTTCCCGATCCCGACCCCGCCGCCGTGGTGGAGGGAGACCCAGGTGGCGCCCGAGGCGGTGTTTACGAGCGCGTTGAGCATCGGCCAGTCGGCGATCGCGTCGCTGCCGTCCTTCATGCCCTCGGTCTCGCGGTAGGGGCTCGCGACGCTCCCGGTGTCGAGGTGGTCGCGGCCGATCACGATGGGGGCCTTGACCTCTCCCTTCCGGACCAGCTCGTTCAGCGCGAGCCCGAACTCGGCCCGCTCGCCGAGCCCGAGCCAGCAGATCCGCGCCGGCAGGCCCTGGAAGCGGACCCGCTCGCGCGCGAGCCGGAGCCAGGTGGCGAGGTAGGGGTCCTGGCCGAACATCTCGAGCGCCAGCCGGTCGGTCCGGTAGATGTCTTCCGGGTCGCCCGAGAGCGCGACCCAGCGGAAGGGGCCCTTGCCGAGGCAGAAGAGCGGGCGGATGTACTCGGGCACGAAGCCCGGGACCTCGAACGCGCGGGCGCAGCCCGCCTGCCGCGCGCCCCCGCGGAGGTTGTTCCCGTAGTCGAACGTGATGGCGCCCAGGGCCTTCAGCTCGAGCATCGTCTCGACGTGGGCCCGCATGCCGTCGAGCGAGCGGCGCACGTAGCCCTCCGGGTCCTCGGTGCGCAGCCGTCGGGCCTCGTCGAGCGAGGTGCCGGCCGGGACGTAGCCGTTGAGCGGGTCGTGCGCGGACGTCTGGTCGGTCAGCACGTCGGGGACGACCCCCCGCTCGAGCAAACGCCTCAGCAGGTCGACGACGTTCGCGCAGGCGCCGATCGAGATCGCCTGCCCCTCCTCCTTCGCGGCCAGCGCGGCGTCGATCGCCGCGTCGAGGTCGTCGATCCGGCGGTCGAGGTAGCCGGTCGCGAGCCGCTTCTCGACGCGCGCGGGGTCGACCTCGGCCCCGAGGAAGGTCGCGCCCGCCATCGAGGCGGCGAGCGGCTGGGCGCCGCCCATGCCGCCGAGCCCCCCCGAGACGACCAAGTGGCCCGTCAGGTCGCCGTTGAACGACTTCCGGCCGCACGCGGCGAACGTCTCGTAGGTCCCCTGGACGATCCCCTGGCTCCCGATGTAGATCCACGACCCGGCCGTCATCTGGCCGTACATCGTGAGCCCCAGCGCCTCCAGGCGCCGGAACTCGTCCCACGTCGCCCACGCGGGGACCAGCTGCGAGTTGCTGATGAGCACGCGCGGGGCGTCCTCGTGGGTCCTCCAGACCGCCACCGGGCGGCCGGACTGGACGCAGAGCGTCTCGTCGGGCTTCATGCGCTCGAGCGTCGCGAGGATCGCGCGGACGTCCTCCCACGAGCGCGCCGCCCGCCCGGTCCCCCCGTAGACCACGAGGCGCGCGGGGTCCTCCGCCACCTCCGGGTCGAGGTTGTTGAGGAGCATGCGGTAGGGGGCCTCGAGGCCCCACGTGGCGCAGCGGCGGTCCGTGCCGCGCGGCGCGTGCACGGGCCCCGCGTATCCCGCGGACCAGTCGCGGGCGGCGGGAGACGGGGTGGGCGTCATGCCGCGCATGGTAGCGGGCGCGACTGGTGCGAGAATCGCCGGGGACCGACCGATCGGACTCCGCCATGCGCCGCATCCATGCCTTCCTCCGCCGGCCCGCGTGGGCGCTCGCCGGCCTCCTCGCCCTGGGCCTCCCCGCGCGCGCCGACGAGCCGCCGCCCGAGCCTGCGCCCGCGCCTGCGCCGGAAGCGCCGGCCGCTCCGCACGACGCGGACCTGATGTTCGACCCGCGCTTCCGCGAGGGCCGTCCGTCGGACCCGCTCGCGCCGGGCGAGCGTCCGCTCCTGCGCGGCACCCTCGACGCCTTCGTCGACCTGGTCGAGGGCTCGTTCGAGGTGGCGCTCCTCCCCGACGAGGAGCAGCAGCTGCGCGACGCGATCGAGACGGCGTGGCCCAAGGCGACCGAGGCCGAGCGCCAGTGGTTCGACGACCAGGCGCGCCGCCGCGCCGAGCTGCGCACGATGCTCGCGACCGGCGCGTCGCCCGAGGTCGTGCGCCAGAAGCTCGCCGAGGCGGGCGGCGCGATCGACGCGCGCCTCGCCCACGACCCGAAGGGCGCGTGGCACGCGATCCTCCTCGCGGTGCGCGCGCGACGCGACGAGGTGCTCGCGCCCGGGACGCCGCCGATCTCGCGTGCCGACGTCGAGGCGCTCGAGAGCCTCGTCGACTTCCTCGTCTGCGTGGCGCGCAACGACGGCACGGCGCCGACGTCGGGCCAGCACGAGCAGGAGCGCGCGGCGCTGCTCGAGACGATGGCGAAGTCGGGCGCGCTCGTGCGGGGACGCTACGACCGCATGCACCGCCTGTGGCTGATCGCCAAGGCCCGCTGGGACGCCGCCGACGACGTCGGCCGGCTCCGGCTCCGCGGTGCGGTCCTCATGTGGTTCCGCCCGCTCGCGGGCCTGGGTCCGGTGCAGCCGGGGCTCGCCCTCGACCTACGGACGTACGCGGCGCTCGCGGCCGAGGTCCGCGCGAAGCTGTCCGTCTTCGACGCCTACCACGGCGCGATCACGGCGCCGGGCAAGGCGATCGAGGTGCTCCTCGAGGGACTCGGGCTCGACCCGAAGGCCGTGGACACGGCCTTCGAGACGCCGTCGCTGTCGCTGCGCTGAAGCCGGTGGAGTGGAGGCCATGCGAGCACGCACGACCGTCCTCATCCTCTGCTGCGGTGCACTGGTCGCGGCTGGCGTCGGCTTGCTGGTCAGGGCGGCCTACGTGAGGAAGTCCGAGATGG
>DATLLK010000314.1:0-2799 GCA_035537895.1 Planctomycetota bacterium | reverse complement strand
GGCGCGTCCTCGGCGCTTGCACGCCGCGTCGCGCCCGGGCCCGCCGTGAAGAGGCCCAGCCCGAGCAGCAGGACGACGAGGACCGGGACCCTGTCCGCACCCATCGGCGCGAAAGGCTACCCGCACGCGACTCCCCGGCCTCCCCCGCCCCCGAGCCAGCCCGTCGCCGGGTCAGCGGGTCCGGATGAGCTGCAGGTCTTCGACCGGATCCGCGAGGTCCCGCACGTCGAGCACCCCACGCGGACACGACCGCCCGAGCGTGGCGCTGCCGGGCGCACTCGAGGCTCCCTCATCGAACGTGACGAAGGCCCCGTCGGCCGACCAGTCATGGCCGTTCGCGGAAGCCCCCACGACCGTGGCGAAGGACACCTGGAGCGGCGGGGTCGGAACCACCGCGTCGATCACGAACACGTTGCGCACGTCCGCGGCCGTGAGCTCGCCTTCCAACAGCAGGTGCCCGCCGTCGGGGCTCCAGCGCAGGCGCTGGATCTCGCAGCCGGCTGCGGCGGCCGTCAGCGGGCGAGCGTCGCCGCCGCCGGCGTTCACGAGGTGGGCGTCGTACGTGCCGTCGACCACGGCGTCGGCGAGGTAGGCCAGACGCGTGCTGTCGGGCGACCAGGGCGATTCCACTTCGCCCACGTCATTGAGGGGGAGCGCCACCCCGCCGTCGGCAATCAGCGGGAGCGAGACCGTCAAGAGACCGGCCCCCGTGGGCTGCACGGTGAAGAGCTCGAACTGGTCGTCGGTGAGGCGGTCGGAGAGGAACGCGATTCGCGAGCCGTCGGGAGCCCAGAAGAGCTGGGTCACCGTGCCGCCCGCGACCATGCTTCCGCTCACCTTGACGTTTCCGGTGCCGTTGGGGGCCACCGTGAAGACCTCGATCGAGGCGGACTCGAGATCCGCCAGGTACGCGATACGCGAGCCGTCGGGCGACCAGGCGGCGTGGGTCACGGCGCCCCCACCCGTGTGCGGGCTCACGCGGTCGTAATCCGAGTTCGCCACCGGACGATTCACGTAGACGTCGGCAAAGTTCGCTTCCTCGAGCTCGCCGCGGATCAGCAGGTGCGTGGACTGCGGGTTCCAGCGAACGTCGTCCACCCGGGCGTCCTCGATCGGAACGGGCGACGCCGTGACGTCGGCGAAGTCCGCCCCGTCGGGGCGGAACGTGAAGACCCGCTCGCCGGCTGTTCCGGCGAGTTGCACTTCCACCGCGATGCGACTGCTGTCGGGCGCCCACGCCGCGCGCCCCTTCATGTTCTCGCTGCCTGCGGGGCACAGCGGGAACAGGTCGAGGAGGTCGCTGCCGTCGGGGTCCACGAGGAAGACCCGGCTCACGCCGCCACCGTCCGACGCGGTGAAGGAAAGGCGCGTCCCGTCCGGCGACCAGGCCAGGGTCGTGAAGCTCAAGTCGAGTTCCGACGCCTCGATCTCGGTGCCGAGGATGTCGAGCGGCTCGCCGTACTGGGGCTCGAGCACGTAGACGTGCGCGAACTGACTGCCGTCGGGGCGGGCGAGGAAGGCGAGCCGCGTGTGATCGGGCGACCAGACGAGGCCCTCGCGCTTCACGCCGCGGCTGGAGGGGTCGACGAAGTCCGTGAACACGGTGTGACCGCGTCCCTGAACGTCGCTCACGATCAGCTGGTTGATGGTCTCCCCGTCGTCGTCGAAGTCGGCCACGATCGCCACGAGGTCGGTCGGCGCCGAGTCAGGGAATCGGGCGGAGTCCCCGCCACCCCCGCTGCCGCACGCGGCGAGGGCGAGGAGGGAGATGCAGAGACGCGAGGCCGGCGTGAGGCGGCGGGTGCGCATGGGGACTCCCGAGGGTGAGGGCGCGTCTCCCCTTGGAGCGCCCGGCCGCCGGGAGTTGCCATCCCCGTGGCCCGCCTCGCGTCGCCCCCCTGCCCGCCGCCTTGCTCAGCGGCCGATGCGTGCCTCGAGCGCGTCGAGCAGCGCCCGCGCCTCGGCCGCGCTCGCGGGATCGGCGAGCGCCAGGGCGAGTTCGCGCTCGGCGGCCTCGTAGGACGAGAGGCGCAGCAATCGGCGCGCTCCGAGGAGGGCCGAGACCCCGCGGGGCGTCACGCCGGCGAGCGCCGCCTGCGCGTCAGCGTGGGCCTGGGCCTCGGCCCCGCCGGCCGTCCGGAAGGCGCCGAGCGCGCGCACCCGGCCGGTCGGGCCCTCGGCCTCGACGCTCGCGACGTACTCCTGCCCCGGCGCGAGGGCCGGCAGGCCGCTCGGCCAGGGGGCGTCGGGGGCCGCGAGCGTGGCCTCGGCCACCACCCGCCCCTCGGCGTCGGTGACGCGCAGTAGGTAGGCCCGCGCGCCGGGCACCGGGGGCACGCGCACCCGCGGGCGACCCTCGAGCACGAGGCCCTGGGGGAGCAGCGCGCGCACGCCGCCACGCGCCGGCGCCGGGACGAGCGCGGCCCGCTCGGCCGCGGTCAGCTCGGCCACGGAGGCGGCCAGCGTTGGGTGTGCCTCCGCAAGGCGCGCGAGCGCGAGCTCGATCGAGTCCCTGGGCTCCGTCGGCTCGCGGCGGGACACGATGAACACGGTGGCCGCCAGCGCAACGAGGAGGACCGCCGCGGCGGCGACGGCGGGCCGAAAGAGACGCAGAGGGCGCGAACCCTGTCGCGCGGAGGCGCGAGCCGGGGCCGCCGTGCGCTCGGCCTCGAGGCCGAGGAGCGTCGCGAGGCACGGCTCGCACTGCGCAAGGTGGGCTTCGAGGGCCGGACGGCGCGCGTCGGCGACCTGACCCTCCGCGAGCGCCGCCCACTCCCCGGGATCGGGGCAGAGCTCGGA
>DATLLK010000313.1:0-2287 GCA_035537895.1 Planctomycetota bacterium | reverse complement strand
GCCCCATCCGGTTCACCGCATTTCGACGACCGTCTCGCGATCCCGGTCGACATGGAAAGGCCACCGAGCGCGCTCCCGGATCGCGGGCCCGCTCGGGAGGTACTCGACGAGGACCCAGTCGCCTTCGGGGAGACTCGGGATCCGCGTGCCCTCCCCTTCCAGCGTCTCGCGCACCAGCCGGCTTCCCTCTCCATCGCCGGGCTTCGCACGCTCGAGTTGGAGCACCGCCGTCCGCGAATGCCCGGGCCCGAGAGAAGGGTCCACGAGCCGGACGCTGCCTCCGATGGGCGGGTGAACGACGATCGTGGGCTCCCCTTCGCGGGGAACGTCGGCCTCGATCGACCAGGGCGCGAGCCGTCCGAAGCCGCTGTCGACGAACGCCCGGAGCCGGTGGCGTCCCTGCGGCAGCCCGACGTACAAGCCCGCGTCGTCCGCTATGTGTCCGTCCAGGTTCAGCTCGATCTCGATGCCGCCCAGGCTCTCGATCCGCGTGACGCTGGTGAACCCCTGCCGGACCAGCGCCAGGAAGGCCGGGTCGCTGATCGCGACGGTCTGGCCTACTCCCCCGGCGGGTGTCCGGGTGAATCGGACCTCGGTGGGCCGCGCGCCCTCGCCCCGCCGACAGAGAAGCGCACCCCGCTTGGGCAGGTGGAAGTCGGCTTCGAGGAGGAACTCCGCCTGCGCCTCGCCCGGGGCGTCCTGTGGCCACGCGGTCGCCGTGAACGCCCGGCCCCCGCGTCCCTCGAGCGCGCCGTGGCTGACCACGCGCCCCCCCGCCCGCAGCACGAACCCGCCGCGCGCCCTCTGGATGGGGTCGCCCGTGGCGTCGTCCACGAGCCGCAGATCGATCCCCACTGCGGGGCGGGCTCGAACGTCGAAGGGGTCGTCGCCTGTGCCGTGCGCCGCGGACGCCCGCTCCAGCGCGAACCGAGGGTCGAGGCTCACGGGCTCGCCCTTGTCGCCCTCCGGATCCTGCGGCACCGTGAAGCGACCGGCGGCGTCAGTCACGGACCACGGGGCGCCGTCGGTGCGCAGATAGCCCTCCATCGCGGACCGCGGGTCGGCGTCGGCTCGCACCGAGCCGAACCCACGGGTGCGATCCACCCACAAGAGGCCCAGACCGGCGAGCGTCCGACCCTCGAGATCTCGGACCACCCCATGCACCAGGAGGGGACCCGGTGTGAGCGCGAGCTCCACCTCCACCGTGTCGCGAGCCTCGACCGCGACCCGCTGCACTTCGTAGCCGACGCCCGCACGGGTGGCGCCCACAAGGACCATCCCGTCGCCGCCGTACTCGATGTCGCTGACAAAGGTCCCGTCCTCCTCGACAGTGCCTGAAGCGAGCGCGGAACTGTCGTTGAAGTGCTGGACGAAGAAGTAGACGTCCTTCGCGGCGACTCCTGGCGCCGGCACCACGCGACCTCGCACGCGCAAGCGTCGCAACGGCGTCGCCGTCACGGGCGCCTGCGCCTCGGGAGCCCGCACGCGGCGCGCGGGCGACCCGGAGGCAAGGGCCGACGGATTCGCCGTCGCGTCTGCCGGAGCCGTTACCGCCGTCGGCGGGCGCTCGCCGTCGACGTCGATCGCCGCGTCGCGCCGCGCCCACTGGATCGCCGCAACGAGAACGGCGACGCCCGCGGCCACCGCGACGGACCTCCGCACACTGCGCGTCACGTGAGGAGCTCCGGACGCGAGGGCACGGCTGAGGTCGTCGTCGCGCGTCGAGGCATCACCGCGAAGGGTATCCGAAGCGCGAGCACCGCTGCTTCCCACGAGCGTCGGCGTCTATGCGTACAGCACCCACGCGCAGAGCGCGACCCACAGCGCGCCCAGGCCGAGGACGACCGGATCACGGGCCACGAGTTCCGCGGGTCCCTGTCCGGTCGTGTCGCGGCGCAGACGCGAGCGGAAGCGGGCGAGCGCGAGGACGACGGGCACCGCCGTCCAGGCGAGCGCGCGCGTCCCGTGGAGCGCCACCGTGTCGGGCGCCTGCGTCCACGCCAGGTAGCCCGCCGCGGCGAGGAGGAGCAGCGCGTCGGTGGCGCGGGCGAGCCGCGACGGGGCCGCGGCCGGGCTGGAACGGACGTCCGCCTCGCGCTTGGCGACGGCGAGGGCGAGCGAAAGCACGCCCGTCAGCACGAGGAGCCAGGGCGACGCTGCGACGCCCGCGGCGGGCGCGCCGCCCCACGCGCGCAGCGCGAACCCCGCGGCCACGGCGACGGGCGCGAGGCCGGGGACGCGCCGCAGCACGAACGTGTAGAGCAGTGTCAGGGCGACGTAGGCCGCG